>NZ_QMIN01000113.1:1641-17124 GCF_003287795.1 Actinomyces sp. Z5 | reverse complement strand
CAGTGACGTGGGTGGGGGTTGCGGAAGCCAACTCGGGAATCTGGGCCAGGGCCGGCTCAAGGATCGTGTGGAACCTCTCCACCTGCTCATCCAGATCCTCCTCAGGCCCCCAATAAGTCAACCTGGCCAACAGCACCTGGTTGTCGTTGTACCGCCAAGCCACATAGATACTGACATCAAAGGTCCACACCCAGCCCTCACCCTCCACACCCTCGAAAGTCACCTCCCGGGCGGTATCGGGAAACTCAACGGGAATATCATCGAACTCCAACGCTGGCCGCTCGTTAGGCTGCACTCGACTGCCGATGTCGTACCTGAGCTTAAGCACCCCAAAGGGCTTACCGGCAGACCGTATGTCGCAGCGGTAACTGTAACCGGACACCCCGGTCTTCACATCCGATGTGGGGCCAGTCATGTAGTCGTACCAGTAGGCGTTAAAGCCAAGGCTCTCCTGGAGGTCCTGGTTGGGAAAAACACCACAGATCATCTCATCCGCCAGCGGAGTGCTCGGAGCACGGGTGGGATCATCCGAGCCATCCATAAGACCGCACGCAGCCAGGGACATGGTCAGACACAGGGCGACGATTGCCCGACCACAACACCAGGCGCGGCTCCGCGGACTGCGGCCAGGCCGTCTAGCTCTTATTGATCGTGATCGCACGGTCCTCACCTTCCTCGCTATCCCCCTCGATCAGGCTCCGCCCTTCCCCGATACCCGTGTTGATGCCACGATTCGCGTGTCTGACTGCGGCTTCGGGGTCGTGTTCGGGTCCGATGGCGTTGGCCCAGTCGTGGACACCGTCCTTCTGTTCGCTGGTTGGTGGGTTGTCGAGGTTGAAGGTCGTGGTGCCATCGGGATCGGTGGAGTACCAGGAGTACGGCTGGCCAGAACTGTCCTGGAGGTACTCGGGGCTAAAGGCCTCCGGATCGGTGATCAGCCCCTGGTTTACCGCCTCGGCGTAGGCCTGGGCCTGTAATGCCCTGCGAGTCGATTCGGGAGTGACTGGGCCGTCAACGTCGGGCAGGTCGTCCGGGGCGAGTTGGTCGACCATGATCGGTTTGGTCACGGTCGTACCCACACTCCAGGCCAGCTTCGCCCCTGGGCCGGCAATCCCGGCACCGACCACAGTGGTAAACACACTGACCATGGTGCCCTTGGCATCGCTGGCGGCCTTCTTCTCAGCCGTCGAGGCCTTCTTGAGGTCGGTCAGACGCTCACTACCGATGGCGTTGAGGTACCCATACACGTTCCCAACCTTCTCGTACTTGTCTTCTAACTGTCCTGGCGTGGTGATGTTGGGATAGTCGGCCATGGCGGCACTGGTGAATGCGGAGGTGATGGTAGCGGCGGCGTTCTCGTTGTCAATGAGCCGGTATACCAACGTGGTGTACAGGCTCTTGACGTCATCATCGGTCTTGCTGTCATCATCGCTGTACAGGCCTAGTCCCATCGTGGAACCGCTCGTTGCAATGTTCACGCCTTCCTCGGCGGTGTTAGCCACCACCACGGACAGGTTCTCCTTCATGGCCTCCGTGTAGCTCGCGAAGGGGACCTGGTCGACGGCGAACTCCATGGACCTGGCAACAGTCCAGGTAGCCGCGGCGGCGGTGTCCGCATTGTCGCTGCCGCGCATGGCGGAGTTGCCCGCCATGGCGGCGGTGAAACCGTCCAGCCCGACCTCGCTGTCCCACTCGCGGCCCGTCAACAGCTCCCACCGCTTCTTGGACTGCTCCCCCGGCACCCACTGCCCGTTACTCATCTGACCGTCGGGGTTGAGATACTTGAAAGCCGCCTCGGGATTGTTACCCATGGCCATCGTCACCCCATACAGGGGGTCCATCGAGTAACCACGCAGCGCCTTGCCCTCGTCGTAGCGCACCCCGTAATCGTCGTCATACCAGCCTTGTAGCGAGTCCGGGGTGCTGCTGGCCGCTGCCCCGTCAAAGGACAGGTCCTCGAACCGGTCGGCCAGATCCACCAGGGTATTGGTGTCGTAGACGGCATCGTCGGCGGCCAGCAGCGCGTTCAGCGCCGACATCCGCCCCCGATGCCCCTTGACCGTCACCGACTCATACATCGCATCCGACCAGGAGTCGTAGCCCTCAGGCGTAGATTCGGAGTTGGTGGCTGAGGCCAGCACCCGCCCCAGCACGTCCACCGCCTGATCCAGACCATCCCTGTCAACATGAAGAACACCTTCCTTGTCGACGCTGTTGTAGTGCCACTGCAGGTTAAGCACGAAGTCCAGGTAGTAGTCCACTCCACCGAAGGTGGCCACCACCGCATCCCCGTAGGCGGGCACATCTTGATATCGGGCCATGTCATCAAGGACCTGCTCCACGGTGCGGCCGTCCTCGGACACGCCATCGGGGCTGCCACTAGCCTGCTGCAGGGCCTCGGCGTCCTTCGCGCCATTGGTTACCGCCTCACCGTTATAGATCATGACGTTGGCCGGGGTGTCCTCTACACCGTCGGGCAGGTAGTAGGAGATGAGATCACCGTCCATCGGTGTAATCCCGTTGGAGTTCATCTCCACCGCCTGATTCAGCCGCACCTGCAGCTCGTCCGCCGTTAGTGACAAGTCACCGATGCGCACGTGCGGGAGTGCCCACCACTCGACTTTGTCGCGGATATCGGCGGGATCGTCCCTCTCCGTATTTGCCCTGCTTATGGAGTCCAGCTCCGAAATATTCGAGGAGGTGAAGCTCTTCAAGGAATCAATGAATGCCTGTAGGTCTTCCTCATGTAAATATACGTAAGCCATATGTCACTCCTGTACGATCTGACCAACAATCCCGTCGAGTAGCCGGCCGCGAAAGGCGTACGACCAACGCATGCCGAGGCTCATCCATACGCCGGCGCATCAATGAGCAGGCAACAACCAGTGGGTGGTACGGTTACGTGTCCAGCGCACCCTCCAGGTTGTACCAATCATTATAGATTGCGGTCACCATCTCGCTGATCAGGTCCTCGTAGTCATCGGCCTTCGGCGACTTCCACGCGTCCGACAGATCCTGGGACAAGGTCTCAGCCTTGTTGCTGCCATCCTCCAGACCGAGTTCCGCACGGGAGTCCTGCACCAGCGCACGAAGCTCCTCAATGGCCTCCTGCTTCTCCTCATCCGCCACAACAAAACACCTTCCTAACGTATAACAAGGACTCTCTCGTCACTTTCGTCCCTTTATAACTGCTTGGTGGGCATAACGCTGAACCGACGTCATCAACCAGGGGCGAGGACCACACCTCTGCCAATCCACCGCTGAACGCGCTCAAACCTCCAACATCGCCGTAGGAAGTCTGACGAACCGTCCTCGTCGTCGGCGTCGAAGCCGCCATCAGCGGCTGTGCCTGCGTAGAAGTTGTATGACATGGCTGGCTCAGGGCCCCTTCCCCCGGACCAGGGCCCGGGCGCGCCAACAGGAACACACCCGCTCCCAGCCACGCAACGACCCGGTGGGACGGGTTAGACACCAGGACGTTATCACAGCTTGACCGACACGAGAAGTGCGAGCACCCGACTCCGCCCGCCTGCCCGGGGCTCGGCCCCGCTCACTCGGCCCCGCTCACTCGGGCCAGGCGGCCTCGGCCTGGGCCAGCGCCTCCTTGGAGTCCAGTTCGCCGGTGGTCCACTGGGTCAGGGCGCTCCACAGCGCGTCCGTGCCCACCCCCGACGGCATCGAGTCCGAGGCATCGAAGCGGATCACGGACTGGCGCGACTGCAGCAGCAGGGTGGCGCGCCTGGCGACGTCGGAGCGCATCTGTGACGCATCCACACTCCGGTTAGCGGTGGCCACACCGCCGAGGTCGACGCGCCGCTGCGCCCACTCGGCGCTGGAAAGGTACGTCATGACCGCCTCAACGGCCTCGGGATCGGCCCCGTCCTCGGCGGCTTCTCCGGTGGCGGGTGCGCCCGCGGACAGCTGCACCAGGAAGTCGCCGCCGACGATCACCGGGGTGCCGATGTCGTCATCGACCACCCCCGGGACGAGGAACGCGGAGACGACCCCACCCGTCGTCGCGGACGTCTGGGAGGCCGTGGCCTGTGCCGCGGCGCTTTCCGCCGGCGCGGCGGACCCGCTCGCCCCCGCACCGGCAGCGGTGGTGGTTCCGGAGCCCGGAGCACCACCGATGGCAACGACTTCCGCCCCCTCGGGCAGCAGGTTCTCGTACCCGGAGGAGGCGTGCAGCATGTAGCAGGACCCGTCCAGAAGCTGCGCGCCGGCCTCCTCCAGGCTCGTCTGCACGGCCTGCTGGCCGCCGCCGGGGACGTTCCCATCGGCGAGGAGCAGGGTGCCCACCGTGTCCAGCGCGCCCACCGCGGAGGCGTCATCCAGCGCGACGGCATGGTTCGCCCAGGCGTCATAGGCGCCGACGCCGTCGGTGGCCAGCAGCGCCTCCTCCAACCAGTCGCTTACGACCCAGCCGGTCGAGTCGCCGTCGGAGGCGCCCAGGCACCAGGGGGTGACGACGGCGTCGGCCCCGTCGCCCTCCTTTTCAGCGTCGCCGGCTTCCGCGTCCTCGGCACTCCCGTCACCGTCGTCGCCACCGGATGCGTCATCGGCGTCGGTGGCATTGTCGGCGGCGATCCGCTCGGTGAGTGCGACAAGTTCATCCCAGGTGCCGGGCACCTCGTAGCCCGCCTGCGCGAACGCGACCGGCGAGTACCAGATGAAGGACTTCACCGACGCCATCAGCGGCGCGGCGTACAAGACCCCGTCCACCGAGCCGACGTCCATCCAGGCGCGGTCCCAGCCGAGCTCAACGTTGGCGCCCACCGAGTCCGGTACGGCCACCAGCACTCCGGCGCGCGCCAGGTCGCCCACCAGGCCTGGCTGGGGGACGACGGCGAGGTCCGGAAGCTCCGCAGCCACCTGCTTCTCTCCGGTTGCGTCCGCGTCGTCCGTGGCCTCCGGCCCAGTCGCCGCGGCGCCGACCGCCTGCCGCAGCAGGGACTCCAGATCATCCGAACCGTTCTGGACGACGTCGATGCCGGTGCACTCCTCGAACTGTTCGACGGAGGCGTCGAAGCGCTCCGCCTCCGTGCCGGTGAAGGCGGTGGCGATGGTGACCGTGGCGCCGTCGGGGAACTCCCCGTAATCGGCCAGTGCGGCGCAGGGGCCGGTCCCGGTGGCGGTGGGGTCGACGTCGTCGCCCTTAGAGCAGGCGGTCAGGCCGCCGGTGAGCAGCAGCAGTGCCGCCGCTGCCGGGGCGACGTGGGCGGCGGCATGCCGCAGGGTGTTCCGCGACCGTTTCATGAGCTCCTCCGGGTTCGTTCCACAACGGCGTCCAGCACGGCCGCACAACCATCGTGCCATACCGTATCGGTAACGATATCCCCTTGCTCCTTAACCCACTGCGGCGCCGAGCCCATGACGGCCCCGACGCCCGCCCAGCGCAGCATCTCGACGTCATTGGTGCCGTCGCCCACGGCGATGGCGTGGTCGGAGTCGGTGCCGATCCTGGTCACCAGTGCCTGAAGGGCGGAGGCCTTGGTGATGCCCTGCG
The DNA here is from genome assembly GCF_003287795.1 of Actinomyces sp. Z5. Classification (NCBI taxonomy): domain Bacteria; kingdom Bacillati; phylum Actinomycetota; class Actinomycetes; order Actinomycetales; family Actinomycetaceae; genus Actinomyces; species Actinomyces sp. Z5. Next base: position 11,618 of record NZ_QMIN01000113.1, on the reverse strand, counting down.
GGGCGACGTCGAGCCAGGCGGTCCAGCCGACCGCGTACTCCACCGAATGCAGTGCGGCCCGCCCGACGACGGCGCTGAACTCGTCCACCGGCATGCCCGGCGCCCGCAGTACCACCCGGGTGACCTCACCGCGACGCAGCTCCTCCAGGGGCACGACCGTCTGTTTCTCGATCAGCTCCCCGTCGGGGAAGGGCCGGGACACGCGGAAGCCGGCGCCCAGGTCCTCCACCGCGATGATCCCATCCGGGACCGCCTCCAGCAGGGTGTCGATGGCGGTGGCCGGGTTGAAGGTGCGCGAGTCGACGACCTCGTAGCCGCCCGGGGCGACCGGGGTCATCCGCAGCGTGATGGCGCCGTTGGCGCACACCATCCACCCGTCGGTCAGGCCCAGGCGACGGGCGACCGGCAGGGCGGCGGAGATGCCGCGCCCGGTGGCGATGACCACCTGCACGCCGTGGTGGCGCATGCGGGCGATCGACGCCATGACGCGCTCGGAGACGCCGCCGTCCAGGTCCAGGATGGTGCCGTCCACATCCAGGGCCACCATCAGCCGCCCACCGGGGGCAAGGTTCGCCGTCCCGTCGACGCCGATCGCGTCCAGGCGGTCCAGGTCGGCCATGCGCGCGCGCACCAGCGCGTGGTAGTCATCATGGGACAGCGGGCGATCGTATCCGGGCCCGTAGACGCCGACCGTCTGGGAGTTCCAGGCGGCCGAGCCGATCAGCGGGGTGTCGTCGTCGTTCCGGGTTGACATGTCAGAGCGCCGACGAGGCGGGGGTGGTCTCGCTGCGCATGACGTCAGGCGGCCGGCTCGATGACCTCGAGGCCACCCAGGTAGGGGCGCAGCCCCTCGGGGACGACGACGGTCCCATCCGCACGCTGCTGGTTCTCCAGGATGGCGACCATCCAGCGGGTGGTGGCCAGGGTGCCGTTGAGCGTGGCCACGGGTGCGGTCTTGCCGTCGCGGCGCTCGCGGATGGACAGCCGACGCGCCTGGAAGGTGGTGCAGTTGGACGTGGAGGTGACCTCCATCCAACGGTTCTGGGTGGGCAGCCAGGCCTCGCAGTCGAACTTGCGGGCGGCGGAGGAGCCCAGGTCGCCGGCGGCGGTGTCGATCACCCGGTAGGGCAGGCCCACCAGCGCGAGCATCTCCTCCTCCATGGCCAGCAGCCGCTGGTGCTCCTCGGCGGCGTCCTCGGGGCGGCAGTAGGAGAACATCTCCGCCTTGTTGAACTGGTGCACGCGGATGATGCCGCGGGTGTCCTTGCCGGCGGCGCCGGCCTCACGCCGGTAGCAGGTGGACCAGCCCATGTACCGCTTGGGCCCGGCGGACAGGTCCAGGATCTCGTCGGTGTGATAGCCGGCCAGCGCCACCTCGGAGGTGCCGGTCAGGTACAGGTCGTCGGCGGGCAGGTAGTAGATCTCGTCGCTGTGGGCGCCGAGGAAGCCGGTACCGCCCATCACCTGTGGGGTGACCAGGGTGGGGGTGGTCATGGGGATGAAGCCGTGCTCCACGGCCTTGTCCAGGGCGGCGGTCAGCAGCGCCAGCTCCAGGCGCATGCCCCAGCCCTTGAGATAGTAGAAGCGGGCGCCGGAGACCTTCGCGCCGCGGCGCGTGTCGATGATGTCCAGGCCCTCGCCGAGCGCCAGGTGGTCGGCCGGCTCGAAGCCCTCGGCGGCGAAGTCGCGCGGGGCGGGGCCCTCGTGGCGCAGCACCACGTAGTCCTCCTCGCCGCCGGCGGGAGCGCCCTCGATGAGGTTCTGGAACTGGGAGGCGAGCTCGTCCAGTTCGGCGGCTGCGGCGTTGGCGGACGCCTCGACCTGCCGGACCCGCTCGGCCAGTTCCTTGGCGCCGCGCAGGGCGACCTCGCGCTCCTCGGGGGTGGAGGCCTTGCCGACCGACCGGGAGACCGTCTTCTGCTCGGCCCGCAGGGACTCGAAGCCGGCCAGGCTGGTGCGGCGGGCCTCATCGGCCTCGATGATGCGGTCGACCAGGGAGACGTCGGCTCCGCGGGCACGCTGGCTGGCACGGAAGGGCTCGGGGTTCTCACGAAGCGCACGCAGATCGATCATGGGTGCGAGTGTAGCCAGACGTGGGCCTGCCGCCAGTCAGCGCCGTATGGGCGCCCCAGGCGCGAGCTCCGACTGCAAACGGCATGAGATCCATCCGCGCGTGATCTAGAGTCAATACCAATAAACCACCCCCCACGACTATCCCCGGCCCGCCCGGCCGGATCTCCGCCTACATTCGGGACCCATCATGTCCAGCACTTCTCCCCCCTCCTTCTCCCAGTTGCGGGCCTTCGTCGCGCTATGCGACCACCAGCACTTCGGTGAAGCGGCATCGGCGCTGGGCGTGAGCCAGCCCAGCCTGTCGCAGGCGATCACCGCCCTGGAGAAACGCGTCGACGGCGAACTCGTCGAGCGCACCACGCGCCGAGTGATGGTCACCCCGCTCGGTCAGGCGCTGCTGCCATATGCGCGCGAGGCCGTACTCGCCGCCGAGGCATTCAACGAAGCCGTCACCAACCAGGGGGCTGCGCTGGCCGGCACTCTGCGCCTGGGCGTCATCCCCACCATCGCCCCCTACCTGGTGCCACTGGTGCTGGATGGCCTCGGCCGCGAGCTGCCGCTGCTTCGCCCCGAACTGCGGGAGATGGTCACCGGCGACCTGCTCGACATGCTCGGACAGGGACGCCTCGATGCCGCGATCATGACCATCGACGTCGACCTGCGCCGCGCCACCGCGATCCCCATGTACGACGAACCGCTGGCCATCCTGGTGCCCGCCGGCCATCCCTGGGCGGGGCGCAACGACGTCGTCCCCACCGAGCTCGACGAACAGCGGCTCCTCCTGCTCGACGAGGACAACTGCCTGCGCGATCAGACCTTGGCCCTGTGTCAGCGCTACGGCGCCAACCCGCCGGCCGCCGTGGCCACCACCCTGTCCACGGTGGTGCGGATGGTGGCACACGGCGTCGGCGTGACGGTGATCCCCGAGGGGGCGCTGCGACTGCTCTCCGGCGAGGAGTACGCCGTTGCTCACTTCGCCGCCCCGGTGCCGACCCGCCGCATCGGCCTGGTACACCGCCGCTCCTCCTCGCGCGGCGCCGATTTCGCCCGCCTCGCCGGGGTCATCACCGGCCTTGCCCGCCAGGCCGGGCTGCCCGGCGCCGACGACGTGCCCGCCTGACGCCCCATCAATTCGCGGTCTCGGCACGAGTGATGCGCCGAGACCGGTCGATACGGCGGCAACGAGCCTCATCCGTGCCGGGATACGAGTGCGGCCCGTGCTGCGAACCGTGGCCGCCCCGCCCGAACCGGGGCGGCGGAGTCGCCGGGCCGGTAGCCTTGCCTTATGACCGCCGGCACCGTCCCGGCGCCGGTTGCCGCCGTCGTCATCAATCCCGCCAAGCCCGCCGCCACGTCGGAAGTGCGGCGGGTGCTCGGCGGGGCGCTGCATACGGCCGGCTACCGCACCGTCTGGTTGGAGACCTCCGCCCGGGAGACCGGCGCTATTCAGGCTCGTCTCGCGGTCGCCTCCGGGGCCCGGCTAGTGGTCGCTGCGGGTGGGGACGGCACGGTGCGCACCGTGGCGGCGGGCCTGGCCGGGACCGGCGTCGACATGGGGATCATGCCGCTGGGAACCGCCAACCTGGCCGCTCGAAACCTCGGCCTACCGCTGCGGCGCTACACGGAACTGGCACGCATCGCGGCAAGCGGTCGCGCGGCACCGACCGACCTGTTGTGGGTACGCACCGAGGCCGGTGGCCATGCCGCCGGCATCGCTGAGCCGCCGCAGGGTTGGGCGCGGCCGACCTTGGGCGGCGAGCACGCGTGCCTGGTGGTGGCCGGCATTGGTTTCGACGCCGGCCTGGTGGCCTCCACACGCCCCGCCCTGAAGGAGCGCCTGAGCTGGGGTGCATACGGATTGGCGGCACTGGAGAACCTGGGGCAGCGCCGTTTGAATCTGGTGCTGAGGATTGCGAGCGGCCCCGCGAGCGCCGCCGCACCGGAGGCACATGCGGCGGCACCGGCGTCGCCGCAGGTTCCGCGCACCGAACGGATGCTGGCACGCACCCTGCTGATCGCCAACGGTGGGCGGCTGCCCGCGGGGGTCACGCTGCTGCCGGACGCCCGCCTGGATGACGGCCTGCTCGACGTCGCCGCCATCGACACGCTGTACGGTCTGTGGGGCTGGGCGTCGTTGGCGCGGCAGGTGCTGCCGCCGCGGCCGGCGTCCTACTCCACCGGTGGTGCCGCCCAAGTGCTGCTGCGGCGTGGGCGTGAGGTGACGGTGTGGCTGGAGCAGCCCGTCGCCGTCGAGGTCGACGGCGACCTGGTGGCCCCCACGCGCGGCGTCCGCGTACGCGTGCAGCCCGGGGCCTTACGGGTGCGGCGCCCCGCATAGCCCAGGGTGCGGCGCGCCCTCAGAGGGTGCGGCCGTCGAGCACGTCGGCGACCCAGGAGCGGGCCACCACGAAGTCCTTGTCGCTCGTGCCGGCGGGGACCACCACGGGCAGCGAGTCCAGGCGCGGGTAGGAACCGAGGAAGCGCAGGAACGGGCAGGTGCGGTGCAGACCGATGAAGGCCGCCTGCACGCGCTCCTCCCGGATGTGTCCCTCAACGTCGATGGAGAAGCGGTAGCGGCCCAGGGAGTCGCCGACGGGCCGGGACTCAATGCGCGTGAGGTTCACACCGCGGACGCTGAACTGTTCGAGCATGTCCAACAGGGCGCCGGCACGGTTGTGTGGCAGCTGCACCAGCAGGGTGGTCTTGTCGGCGCCGGTGGGTTCGCCGACGCGCCCGGGACGACACACCTTGACGAAGCGGGTGACCGCGTCGGGGTTGTCGGCCACGCCCCCGGCGATGATGCTCAGGTGGTACTGCTCCGCGGCGAGGGGGTTGCACAGCACTGCCTGGTAGTCCAGGGCGGCGGCCGCGGCGTCGTCGGCCTCCGCCAGGGCGCGAGCGGGCGCGGAGGTCGAACTGCCCTCGATGTAGACGGCCTCGGGTAGGTGCTGGTGGACCCAGCCGCGGCACTGTGCCCAGGCGTGCGGATGGGTGGAGATGGCGCGCACGTCCTCCAGGCGGGTGCCCCGGCGACCGGCCAGCACGAAGGTGATGGGCACGGCCATTTCGGCGGCGATCACCAGGGGCGCGCCGGCCACGAGGTTGTCGAGCGTGGCATTCACGCCGCCTTCGACCGAGTTCTCGATGGGGACGACGGCGGCGACGGCGCTGCGGTCGCGCACGCGGTCAAGCGCGGTGGGGACGTCCTGGCAGGGGTCGAGGACGACGTCGCGGGGGGCCACCTGCCGCAGGGCGGACTCGCAGAAGGTGCCTCCGGGGCCGAGGAAGGACCAGGTGGGGGCTGGGGTCGTCATGGGGCCAGGCTATCCCGCGATTCGCCGCCGACGCGCGCGAATGCCCCACGTAGGCTGGGCGGCATGATCGAGCCCCAGCGCATCCGGCGGCGGCCGCGGCGTGCGGTCGCCGTCCGGGCGGTGCTGGCGCTACTGGTAGGGGTGGTGCTGGGCGCGGTGGGGCCGGTCTCGGCGGCGGCCGCTGCGGAGTCGACGACGGCGCCCGCCTCTCCCGCTGCGCGGGCAGTCTCGGCTGCAGTTTCGACTAGCCCTAACGAGTCCGCGCCGCTGGTCGTGCTGGGGGTAAGCGGACTGTCATGGACCGCGGTGCGGGAGCTCGCCGCCTCCGACGACCCGCTGGTCGCCGCGGACGCCGCCGCGGTCCTGGACTATGCGGCGGCGAATGAGCCGGTCAACCTGGTCCAGCGCACGGTCGGGGAGGCCAGCTGCCCGGCCGATGGCTGGTTGACGCTGGGGGCGGGCACGCGCGCCCGCGCCGACGCCTCCCACCTGCATGCCACGACGACGTGTTCCGGTGGCACTTGGACGAGTGCCGCCCGGTTGGCGCAGGCCGACGGCTACGGGGCCGAGCCGGGCACGCTGGCGACGGCGCTCGAGGCGGCCGGGGTGAGCTACGCCGCCGCCGGGGACGGCGCCGTACTGGCACTGACCAATGCGGCCGGGCCGCCTGACTCCGCCGATCCGGCCGCACTGTTGGCGGGTAGCGGAACCGGGGCCGCCGGCGACCGTGCAGCCGACGACGGCGCCGCACCGGGCCTGATCCTGATAGACCTCATGGGGACACCGGACTCGGGGGACACCGGGCCGGCGTCGGCGCCGACCGAGCCGTCACGGGCGGCGCAGGCGGTCCAGGCCCTCGCGCAGGCGCTTGGCGAGTTGACCGGGCCGGCGCGCGTCGTCGTCGTGTCCGTGGCCGACCCGCAGGACCCCTCCCCGCAGCTGGCGATCCTGCCAGCCGGAACCACATCCACGCGTGGCAGCGACGGCGGGCTGCTGGTCGGTCCGAGCACGCACCGGCGCGGCCTGATTCAGTTGACCGACCTGGCGCCCACGCTGCTGGCGGCGCTCGCAGGCCGGGACGCCGTCGCCGCTTCCGGGCTGAGCGGCGGGGTGCTGACGCTGCCGACCGCGCCGACCGCCGGCGCCGCAGACCCCTCCGCGGGCGCCGCCGACCCCGACTCCCCCGCGGGCGCCGACCGCACAGCCGCCCTGGCCGACGACGCCGTCCACGCCGTCGCCTCCGAGCGCGCGGTGATCCCGGTGACGCTGGTGCTGCTGGCGGCCGCGTTGGTGTTGCTGGTCGCCGTCGGCCTTGGGTTGCGCCGCCCGCGGCGCGGGGCACTGGGGCGGCTTGGCTGGGCGGCCTGCTGGGTGACCGCCCTGCCGGCCGGAATCTGGCTGGCCAACCTGGTGCCCTGGTGGCGCGCGAATACCTGGGCGCCGGCGCTGGCGGCCCTCGTGGGCGCGCTCGGGGCAGGACTGCTCACCGGCTTGGCGGCGCTGTTGGCACGAATGCCGCGCCTGGGCGCCCCGGGCGCGGCGCTGGCGCTGGCCGCCACCGCGCCGGTGGTGATCTTGGCCGATGCCGCAGTGGGCGCACCGCTGGGGTTCAACGGGCCGCTGGGGATGAACGCGGTGGTGGCCGGGCGCTTCTACGGGGTGTCGAATACGGCCTTCGCGCTGGCGGCGGGGGCGCTGGTGGTGGCACTGGCCGTCGGCGCCGACCGGTTCGCCGCCACCCGTGGGCATCGGCGTGCGGCCGTCGTGGCGGCGGTGGCGGTGCCCGGGGTGCTTGCGCTCGCGGTCGATGGGGCCCCGCAACTGGGGGCCGACGTCGGCGGCGCGCTCACACTGATTCCGGCGCTGGTGGCGTTGGGCGCGGGTCTGGCCGGCGTGCGGCTGGGGCTGCGGCGCTGGCTGGGGGTCGGCGCGGTGACCGTGGGCGTGGTCGGTGGGTTCGCGCTGGTGGACTACGCCAGCGGCTCACGCACACACCTGGGCGGCTTCGTGGCCCAGGTGCTCGACGGCACCGCCGGCACCACGCTGGTGCGCAAGGCCGGCGCGCTGGTGAGCCCGTTCCGGTCCAGTCCGCTGGCGCTGGCGGCGCTGGCGGTGGGATTGGTGCTGGCCGTGGCGGTCGCCCGCTGGCTGCCGCGGACGGTGCGCCGGGCCCGGGCGGGGCGGGGCCCCTACGCCTGGTTGGCGACGACGCCCGCACCGGCTTGGCTGTCCCCGGCGCTGCGCGCACTGGCGGTGCTGGTGGTGGTGGAGGTGCTCGTCAACGACTCCGGCCCCACCATGTTGCTCTTCTCGGCGGCCGCCGCCCTGCCGGCACTCGCGGCGCTGCTGCTCTCGGGCCCGGGTCAGGCCTCGCCGACGGGGGCCGCGTCAGCCAGGGCACGGTAGGCGCGGAAGGGCAGCTGGTCGTGGACAGCGGCGGCGTCGAGCTTGTCGGCGGGCACGCGCACGCGCCGCAGACGACGGGAGGTCACCGCCCGCATCACGTCCTTGTACTGGGCGGCCCGGTGCAGGCGCCCGGCACGGTCGTTGCGGGAGACGCGGTGGGTGATGTCGCAGGGCACCTCGATCACGGTCATGCCGGCGACCAGCACATCGATGCTCAGTCCGACTTCGACGCCCCAGCCTTCGGCCAGCGGCGAGGCCGCCTCGTAGGCATCGCGGGTGATGCAGCGTTGCCCGGACAGCGGGGCGACGGGGGCCCAGCCGGTCGCGGAGGCGATCGCGGCGCGGGCGGCGCGCACCACCCTGCCGCGACCACCGGCCCCGGCCTGCTTGGGCGGGACGGCAATGGACATGTCCGCCACGCCGTCGACGATCGGGGGAACCAGTTCGGCGCAGGCGGCGGCGGAGTCGCCCAGGTCCGCGTCGATGAACATCAGCAGTCGGGCCGGACCGTCCTCGTAGTCGCGCATGGCGACGACGCTCGCACCGGTTTCCATGGCGGAGGCCTTGCCGCGGGAGACGGCGTGGCGGACCGTTACTGCGCCGGCGGCGCGCGCGTGCTCCTGGGTGCCGTCGGTGGAGCCGTCGTCGACGACGATTACCAGGTCGACCCGCGGGATGGCCCGGCAGGCGCGCACCGTGCCCGCGATGCGTTCAGCCTCGTCCTTGGCCGGGATGACCACGGCAACGCGTTGGTCAGGGAGCTGGTCGGGGTGCGACTCAGAGGGCGGCATCGGGCTCACAGCCCCAGGGTAGTCATATCGGCGGCAGGTCGTTCTCGAAGACACCACCCTCGGGTCACAGTCCCATTTCTCCGCGTCGGCATGTGAGCGGTACTCATCCAGGCAGACGGAGCCCCGACAACCGCCATATAGGTCAAACGTCCGCCATGGGACAACGGTCCCGATCTCGACCATGTAACCGCGACAGAAAAGTCTTGCTTTCGCCGTTGCGGCAATTTTGTGCCGTCCATCACACTCCGGCGCGTCGGAAGGTGGCATGGTGCAGTCATCGGGACACGTCAAAGGCGACGGGTCCCCATCGCCGGTCTCCCCGCGTCCGCCCCGCCCGGCGGCCACGGGGCCACCGTCGGCCCCGACACCTCGGCGGACACCCCCGACACCAAAGCGCCGCCCGCGGATCCGCAGCTTGAACTCGCATCCACGGGGGCCGGGTGCACGCGCCGCTACCCGCCGCCCCGCAGCAGGCGGAGACGAACAGGCATGATGGGACTCATGAGCGTCTTCCTCAACGTGGCCGTCGGCTGGGCCCTGGCCACCGCCGCCGTCGCGGCCGCGGTGCTGGCCGCACGCTGGCGCCGGGAACTGACGCTTGCCCGCCGGGACAATGCCCGCCTGCGGGAGGAGGCCCAGCGGCGCAGCACCCCGCGCGACGTCCTCGCCCACGAGATTCGCACGCCCCTGGCATTGATCAGCGCCTCCGCGGAGCTGCTGGACGAGGAGACCCCCGGAGACCTCAACCAGGTGCAGCGGCGCTTCGTGACCACCATCCTCGACAATGCCCGCGACGCCTCCCAGATGGCCGAGGACTTCCTGACCGAGGCGCGCCTGGACCACGAGGTCCGCGACCTGCGTCGGGAGCGCGTCGAGCTACGCGCCCTCGTGCGCGACCTCATCCAGGAGATGCGCCGCTCCGCACACACCCCGATCCGCCTGGAGGACCACGGACGCCCGGTCCGCGTGGAGGCCGATCGCGGACTGCTGCGCCAGGCGGTCGCCAACGCGGTGACCAACGCACTGCGGCACTGCGACGGCCGGCCGGTGACGGTACGCATCAGCGCCGACACCGACGACGCCCTCATCACGGTCATGGACGACGGCACCGGCATGAACCGGCAGGAGCGGCGGCGCGCCTTCACCCCCTATGCGACCTCCAACCCCCTGACGGCGCCGTCGAGCCGCGGCGCGGGCCTGGGCATGATGGTGACGCAGCGGATCATGGAGGCGCACGGCGGCCGCGTGCTCATCGATACGATCGCCGCGCGGGGCACGACCGTCTACCTGACGCTGCCGCTGCACCCCGACACCGTCTCCGGCTCACCTCTGCCGGACGCGGCACCCACGAACGGAGCACCAGCGTGACGTCGAGCAACCCCGTCCCCGGACT
>NZ_QMIN01000113.1:0-1382 GCF_003287795.1 Actinomyces sp. Z5 | reverse complement strand
GGCGCTCGTCGTCGACGACGAGCCACAGATGCTCTACGTGGTCACCTTCGCGCTGGAGACGCAAGGTTTCGAGTGCCTGACGGCGCCGGACGCCGAGAGTGCCTGGGAGCTGGCCTCCACCCGCGACATCGACCTGGTGGTCCTGGACGTGATGCTTCCGGGCGGTTCCGGCGTCGACCTGTGCCGCCGCCTGCGCGGCACCGGCAGCCAGGTCCCGATCATCCTGCTGACGGCCATGCGCGACGAGCCGGATCGGATCGCCGGACTGGAGGCGGGCGCAGACGACTACGTCACCAAGCCCTTCTCGCCCCGCGAGCTGGCGCTGCGGGCCCGGGCGGTCACGCGCCGCTCCGGTTCGGGTCCGGATGCGATCACCAACGGCCCCCTGCGCGTATCGACGGCGACCGGTCGGGTCTCCTGGGGCGGACGCAACATTCCCCTGCCGGACACGGAGGCCCGCCTACTGGCCACCATGGCGCGGCGGCGCGACGCCGTCGTCACCTGGCAGGAACTGCTCAACGAGGTGTGGGGCACCAGCGACGACTCCGGGGGCCGGGAGATGGTGCGCACCACCGTGTACCGACTGCGCCGGCACCTTCAGGCGCATGACGTGCCCGCCGACGTCGTCGTGGCGGTGCGCGGGCGCGGCTACCGCATGCCGCCCCTGGGGCAGGACTGAGCAGGGCAAGGCAGAACCGCACAGGGCAGGGCGGAAGGGAGGCGCGAGTGCTGACGGCACCCCGCCCCTCACCGAGGTCGGTTGAAGTTACGTGCTGAGATCGGTCGGGGTGGTGGGTCGGTGTTGGATGCGTGGTGTTGGTTACGCCGGTTCATCGTTAACAACGCCACTTAACGGTTTGCTGAAGACCTTGGACGTATGGACAGGCAAACCGGGCTCTTCGTGTTTGTGGGTGTGGTGGTTCCGGGTTGGGGCTGCGAGGCGGTAGTCGTCCTCGGGTGTGAGAGGTCGTTTTCAGGTCGGCGAGGTCGTTCTCGGGCCGGCGAGGTCGTCTTGGCCGAACCCGGGTCGTTCTCGGGCTCGTGACCGTTGGCGGCTGACGACTCGTTGGAATCACCTGGATCAAGCAGTTCCCGAATCACGATGGCGGCCGTTGACGGCACCGGCCAGTGATTCCACTGATTCCAGCGCTCCTGTTGCCGTGCCCCGGGCGCCCGGGGTGCGAACATGGCCGCCGCGGGGGAGCGGGCTTTTCGCGTGTTCACTCGTGCGCCCCGCGGGACGCTGCGCGACGGTTCGTCATGAACGATGACGGTTCGGCAGTTAGCACCAACGGTTCGGCATGAACCGCGACGGTTCGTACCTGTTATGTCTCAGGACATCGGTGACAGTTCTGTGTCAGGACATCGGTGACAGTTCGTGG
>NZ_QMIN01000112.1:2009-2125 GCF_003287795.1 Actinomyces sp. Z5 | reverse complement strand
CCACCATGGGTGACAACACCCCCCGGATCATCAAACGACAGGGGCAAGACACCCGTGCCCACAGCGGCTGGCCCGGCCCCGGACCACCCGGAACCACAAACAAGGTAACGGGCCAA
>NZ_QMIN01000112.1:1746-1814 GCF_003287795.1 Actinomyces sp. Z5 | reverse complement strand
GAGCCCACGGCGGACACGGCTGCGGCGGCCGGTTCGGGGATCGCGCCCACGATGGCGAAGGCCGCGCC
>NZ_QMIN01000112.1:0-1736 GCF_003287795.1 Actinomyces sp. Z5 | reverse complement strand
TTCGCCTACAACGTGGCCGCGATCCCCCTGGCCGCAGCCGGAATGCTCAACCCGATGATCGCCGGCGCCGCCATCCTGAGTCGTCTCACTTTAGTGCCCTGGGTTTAGGCTCTCGAGGATTTGCTGTGCGGTCTGGGTGGTCTGGGGCTGGGCGGTGATGTGGTGGCCGTTGATGGTGATGGTGACTTCTTGGAGGGGCCGCAGTTCGCGGACGAGTTGTTTGATGCTGATGCCGGTGGCGGCTTGTAGGTGGCGGGCGACCGCCAAGGCGGCCATGACGACTGTGAGGTGGGCCTGGATGGCGTCGTGGGTGTGGTGGAAGACGGGCCTGGCCCGCAGGTCGTGCTTGGACATGCGGAAGGACTGCTCCACGTGCCACAGCTCGTGGTAGGAGGCGATCACCTCACTGGCGGGCATCACCGTGGCGGGGATATTGCTCACGTAGCCTTTCAGCCCGGCCAGTCTCTTGGCGCGGGCTAGAGCCTTCTCATCCAGGACCTGGTCGCCCTTGCGGGTGGTGACGAAGCGGGTGCCCTTGGGGCGCCTGTGGCCGGCGACCACCGCCCGCGCCCGGTTCTCCTGCGCGGTCAGGGTCTTGCTGGTGCCGGGCGAACCGCCTGGCGCTGTAAGCCCAGATCGCCCGCCACGAGCCCGGATGGGTGGCAGGGTCCCACACGGGCTCATCACGCAGGCCGCTGTCGCGTTCCCTGCTGATGGAACCTTTACGTGGGGTGATGGTGTCGATGATCTGCCCGTCGGCCAGGGCGTCCCCGTGCCAGGCGAAGTGGGCGGCCAGATCTGCCGGGGCCTCGGCCATGCGGGACCCGACGATGAACCCCAAGCCCGCCTGGTCGAGTGCCTCGAGGTTGGTTGCGGAGAGCATGCCGGCGTCCGCCACCACGACCAGGTGCTCAATCCCCGACGCCTCCCGGAACTCCTGGATCATCGGCACAATCGTGCTGGTCTCGGCCTTGTTGCCCTCCCAGCAGCCGATCTGTAGGGGGAAGCCCGTCCGGTCCACCAGCAGCCCCACGATCACCTGCGGGTCCACCCTGCGCTCCTTGGAATAGCCCACCCGTCGTAGGTCGTCCTCCTTCTCCGCCTCGAAGTACAGGGTCGTAACGTCGTATAGGCACAGGGACAGGTCCCCGCGGCCGGTGACGTGCCGCAGGCAGGCGGCCGCGATCCGCTCTCGCCACTGGCGGCCCACGCAGCGGGACAGCGAGCGGAACAAGGACGCCCGCGACACGCTGCCCACCCCCAACTCACTGACTACGCGGGGTACCTGCTCCTTACTGGTGGGCTCCACGAGTCGGGCCAGCACCATCTGCATAAACCCCTCATCCCCACCAGTAGCCTCACCCAGGCCCAGGGCCTCATATGCGCCACACAGCACATCCCACAGCAGGGCCGAGCGCTTGGACTCAACCACCGCCGACGCGGCCTGGCCGGCGGCCTGAGGTGTCAGGCCGGCCAGGTCCAAAACGCCTTGGCCGCCCCGGATCTTCTCCCTGCCGGCCTGAATCAGGGCCGCCAGCTCCGCCTCACCCGTGCGCCGAGCCCAGGTGCTCCACAATCCGGCGCACACCATGCTCCTTAGCCACGATCTACACCGCCGTAGCCCCCGACGCGGTACGCACCTTCCGAACATACGGGCTCACACCCCATCACTCTACAGGCCACCGGATTAGTGCCCCACAACCACCAACCCAACCACGCCACACCAACGAAAAACC
>NZ_QMIN01000014.1:19198-52393 GCF_003287795.1 Actinomyces sp. Z5 | reverse complement strand
GTCCTGAGGCAGAACTGTCACCGATGTCCTGAGACATCACAACGACGGTTCGTACCCCTACCCCACGAACCGTCACCGGATGTGCCGAACCGTCGACCAGAACGTACGAACCGTCGCTGGATGTGCCGAACCGTCGACCCGAGCGTACGAACCGTCAGGCGAAGGCGCGAACCCTCACGCACGATCCGCCGTTGTCCGCCGTGATCCACCGCTGTCCGCCGTGATCCGCCGCTATCCGCCGAGATTCACGGTGAACTATCCCATCCCCGCTCATCGCGCCCGCCGGAGCACACACACAAACCACCACCCAGACACCCCACCCACAAACACGAAGAGCCGCTATACCTGTAGCGGCAGTACGTATTCGCCCGCATCGTGCCGACTGGCGCTGCCCGACGGCGTTATGAAGGTGAAGGGGACCGGGCTGGTCACCCGGACGGCGTCGGCGGTGCAGGACACCGTGATCGGGCCGGCCGGGGTGGGGGCACTGCCGTGCAGGCCGGATGCCAGATCTGGCCGCGGGGCGACGACGGCGCGTGCAAAACCGGGCTGCTCCGGTCGCACTCCCAGCACGTGGCGGACCAGGTCGGACGTGGGACAGGAGCTCCAGCCGTGGCACGGCGTGCCCCAACCCCAGCACTCTCCGAAGGTGTCGTAGCCGTCGGCCAGGAACTCGCTCCACCGGCGCATATCGTCCACGACGGCGTCCGTCCTTCCGGCCGCGGCCAGAGCCTCATGCACCAGCGCGGAGGCGAAGGGCTCCGCACGCACGTGCTCGGTCTCCGTGTCCCAGGTGACCCGCTGGACGCCATGAATGTTGTCAATGATCAGTTGCTCGTCGTACACACCGTTGGCGCCGATCCAGGAGCGGACCACCAGGTGCTCGGTGTCGGTGAGCAGCCGCACCACGTCCTCAGTGCGGTCCTCCGGGACCATTCCCGCCAGCAGGGGCAGTGCGGTTAGCCAACTGTGAGGCCGCCCGGGCGTCGCCGGAGCCGTCCACATGGTCCACATAGCAGCACCGCTGCGGATCCCACAGGTCCTCGAAGCCGGCCTTCACGCCGGCAAGCAGTTCGCGCGCCCAGGTGGCGTCCGCCGCGTTGCCGACGTCGGCGCTCATGCGGGCGTACTCGCCCAGTGCAAGCGCGAACAGGCCGTTGATCAGCGCCGAACGACCGTCGAGGAAGGTCGCGGACCAGTCCACGAGATTCCACTCCGAGGCGTCCGCCACCAGCCCGGAGTCGTCGACGTAGTCGGCATACCAGGTCAGGATGCGCCGTGCAATCGTCGGAGCGGGTCAGGTGCACCAGCTGGTGCACCCAGCCGTCGCCCACCCAGGCGCGCTGCTCGCGGGTCGGGCAATCGGTGAAGGCGTCCTTGGAGTTCAGTGCCACGGTGCGCCGCCCCGCCGCATGCAGCGCGTTCAACTCGGTATTGTCACTCAAATGCCAAGGGAGTGCCTAGCAGGAGTCTGCTCTGGAGAAAAATGCGCTCCCATTCGAGTAGAAGAACGGGTTGTGTGGGTAGATCGCCTTTTTGCCCGGCGCAATTCTCATGCATCGCGAATCAAATCCGGCGATGATAATAAACTTCACTCCTCGTGTTATTTTACAGTTGTTTGTGGCCTCTACGACGCCGCCGGTCATGACGGCGTTGCCGACCACCCATGTTGATGGGTGATTTCTGACTGAGATGCAATTTGGCACCGCAGCCTGTGCTGGTGGAGAGATGGCTAGTGCGCCAGGAATTGCCATTGCGCAGGTGGCGCAGAGGATCACGAGTTTCTTCAGGGGTGAGCATTTCATGGCAGTGCTCCAGTTGAGGGTGAATGCGAAGCAGGTCATACCCCGTGCGGGGGTGTCAGGCAACCTCTCGACGAGACTCATCTCAGGTGCCGCGCGAAAGTGGTTCAGTGCCTCATCTGGAACTGCCCGGGAGAGTTGCGGATCGTGGTGGGCATGGGGAGTGGGTTGTCGATGCAGGCTAGGGCGGAGATCACTAGGAAGTACGCGGGGCCGTATGCTGAGGCTGCCCCGAGAAGGACGGGGGAGAATGCGAGTGCATGCCGCTGTTGCCGGGGCCCGCTATAGGCGCAGATGAGTTTGTCGATGGTGGTGACCGCTACAGCCAGGAGGCCCGGCGTGAACCGGGCGTCGATGAGCACGGCGCCTAACGATCGCTATCTCGCCCCGGCCAGAGCCAATGACCAGCCAGCTGCGCGGCGAGAGCACCACTGAAGCCGGTTGAAGCCGGTCCGCTTGCGCAACACCCGCCGGTAGTCCGCAAGGCCGGTGGGTGAGGCTTCGTGCAGTCCCCGGGGTCTTCGAGGCCCGTAACCGTCGCCCATGCGCCCCCGGTGATGTGCCTATGTGCGTCGAGTGGTGGTGAGCCGTTGGTCGTAGGTAGTGGCGGTCCGTGGTTCAGGGGCTTGGTCTGGGATGATGGTGCCGGTAGTCAACCTGGGTCAATGGTTGTATCTATGTTCCGTCGACAAACAGTTCTAAAGTACGGCAGCAGTAAGGAGCAAACATGGCACGGCCCTCGGTGCGTGATGTGGCCGAACGGGCGGGAGTCTCGGTCGGCACGGTTTCACACGCGCTTAACCACCCCGAACGCGTCGCCCAACCCACCCTCGACCGCGTGCGCGCCGCCATCGACGAGCTCGGCTTCGTCCGTTCCGAGGCGGCCCGCCGCCTGCGTCACGGCGGCTCCTCTCTGGTGGGCGTACTCGTCCACGACATCTCCAACCCCTTCTTCACCGAGGCCGCCCGCGGCATTGAGGACCGCCTGCGTGAGGACGGCCGTATCCCCATGCTCGGCTCCACCGACTCAGATCCGGAGCGCGAGCGCGAACTGATGACCCTGCTGGCCGGCATGGACGTGCACGGCGTCATCGTCACCCCGTCCGCCTCCACGCTCGACAACCTCGCCGTCCTCGCCGGTCGCGGCATCCGCGTGGTGCTGATGGATCACCCCCCGATTTCCGCGGAGCTGTCCACCGTCTCCGGTGACGACGTCGCCGGTGCCCGTGCCGCCGTCGCCCACCTGATCGAACTCGGCCACCGCCGCATCGGGTTCGTAAACGGCCCGCTCACGGTGCGCCAGGCGGTGGACCGGCGCGACGGCGTCATTGCCGCGCTGACAGAGGCGGGCCTGGACCCGGAGGGGGCCCTCACGGAGATCGAGGCCGTCAGCGGTGGACAGGGCTTCACCGCGGATGCCGGCGCCGTCGGAGCGGCAGCGCTGCTGGGAGGCGACCCCAGGCCGACCGCGCTGTTCTGCGCCAACGACCAGCTCGCCATCGGTGCCATGCGGGAGATTCGCCGTCGCGGCCTGAGCATCCCGGGCGACGTCGCCCTCGTCGGCTATGACGACGTCTCCGTCGCCTCCGAACTCATCACCCCGCTGACCAGCGTGCGTCAACCCATGCGGGAGATGGGGGCGGCCGCCGCCGACCTCCTGCTGTCCGCCGACGGCGCGGTGCGCCACATCGTCTTCCCGCCCGAGCTCGTGGTCCGTGAGTCCACCGCCGGCAAGTGAGTCGTCGGCCGCGGCACCGGGGTACTAGCGGAGCGCCAACCAGCCCCGTGGCCAAGCGGCGTACCGCGTGGTCACTCGGCCGCACGGCGGCCGGCGCGGGAAATCCCGGCCAGGGCCCGGGCATAACCGGCGCCGATCTCCTGCGGGCTGACCGGCACGCCGTCGTAGGACCAGCTCAGCAGATGCTCGGCGTTGAAGCCCCGCGCGCAACGCGAACAGGAACACGGCAGCGCCGGGCGCCGCATCCGGTCCACGGTGTGCCCGGCGGGGCAGGTCCCCACCCAGCGTCCCGGCACGCGCGGTGCCTCACCGCTGACCAGCCGCCTGCCGGAGGCACCGATCCGGCGGGCCTCCGCGCGCCACACGGCGTCGTGCCCATGGGCCGCACCCACGCGGGCATGAGCGATCTCGTGCAGCACGGTCTCACGTACCTCGGACTCGTCATACAGCGCCATCAGCTGCCGGGACAGAGTGATACGCCGACGGGAGTGGTCGGCCTGCCCTGCCCGGCGCCGCGCGCGGTCGAATGACACCGACCAGTCGGCGACGTCGTGCTCCTCCATCAAGAGTTGGGCCAGCGGCAGCACGTCGGGCAGGTTCACGCCCCGAGCGTAGTTGATCCATGTCGGGTCCGGATGCACTGTCGAGGCCCCCGCCGCGTCCGGCTTCGCGCAGTCGGCGCCGGCGTATGGCAACATTGCTGCGATGTCACGTCCCGCCGACCGGCCGACGCGCCGCTCCCCGCAAAGCCGCACGCGCCACACCGCCGCCGACCACCGCGCGGTACGCGGAGCATCCGCCCGCAGCCGTTCAACGGCTCCGCGCGGCACCCGGCTGGCCAGGGCGGCCAGAGCCGGGGCGCGCGGACATGGCTCCCGCCGGCGCCGCGGAGGGCGACGCCACCACCGCCGACTCGGCCCGGTCGGCGTCTTCCTGACCGCCTTCCTGACCACGCTGCTGGTCGGATTGCTGGTGATGAATGCCGTCGACACCACGCCGGCCTCACCCGCTCCCACGGCGGCCACGAGGCCCGCCGCCATCGCTCGCGACATGACCGGCTTCGACGCCGAGCACATCATCGACGACGACGTCTTCTACGACTCCTCCGCCATGACCGCCACCGAGGTCGCCGCCTTCATCGACACCGTCAACGCGGGCTGTCAGAGCGGCGTCGACGGCACCCCCTGCCTGGCAGAGGCCACCTTCGACACCGAGGACCGCGAGGCCAGCACCGCCTGCCCCGGCGGTTACACCGCCGCCACGGGGGAGACGGCCGCCGAGGTCATCTCCCAGGTAGCCACCTCCTGCGACATCAACCCGCGCGTGCTGTTGGTCCTGTTGCAAAAAGAACAGGGACTGCTCACCGCCTCCGGGCTCACCCTGAACGAGAGCCGCTACCAGGCGGCCACCGGTTACGCCTGCCCCGACGGGCAGGAGTGCGACCCCGAATACGCCGGCTTCTTCCGTCAGCTGTATGGCGCTGCCTCCCAGTTCCAGACCTACCGGCTCGACCCGGCCGGCTTCCAGGTGGTTGCCGGCACGACCACGCAGTTGGCCTACTCGCCCGATGCGCTGTGCGGCAGCGGCGAGCTTACGCCCGCCAACCAGGCGACGGCGGGCCTGTACAACTACACGCCCTACCTGGCCAACACCGCTGCGGCCGACGGCGGCGACGACTGCACCAGTTGGGGCAACTGGAACTTCTACGGTTACTACCGCACGCTGTTCGGCGACCCCACGCCCTCGACCGCCGACTGATACGGCGCGCCGTCGAGGCGGTGCGGTGCTGGCCGCAAGCGTGTGAGGATTGCCTGCATGGATTGGCATCCGGTGCTGACGACCGTATGGGTTGTCCTGGAGTATGTGATCAAGTTCGTGGCGCTGGGGACCGTCCCGGAGAACCGTCGCCCATCGTCGTCCACCGCCTGGCTGCTGCTGATCTTCCTGCTGCCCGTGGTGGGCCTGCCCCTGTACCTCTTCCTGGGCAGCCCCTGGGTGCACGGCAAGCGCTACCAGCAGCAGCTCGAGGCCAATGCGGTCGTAAACGAGTTCGCCTCGGGTATGCCCGATGTGCCCGCCGGGGCGCGGCCGTCACCGCAGCTCAGTTCGGTGCTGCGGATGAACCGTAAACTCACCGGCCTGCCCTGTGTCACCGGGGAGGTCGTCGCCCTGCACCGGGACTCCGCCCAGACCTACGCCACCATGGCTCGCATCATCGATACGGCCCAGCACCATGTGCACGTCGAGTTCTACATCCAGAGCTGGGACGAGGTCACCGACGTCTTCTACGACGCGCTCGCCCGGGCCGCCGCCCGCGGCGTCACCGTGCGCCTACTGGTGGATCACCTCGGCTCGCGCAAGTATCCCGGCTGGAAGGACTTCGGCCGACGGCTCACCGCCGCGGGTATCCAGTGGCGGCTCATGATGCCGCTGCTGCCGCACAAACGGCGTTTCCGCCGCCCCGACCTGCGCAACCACCGCAAGGTCCTCACCATCGACGGTGAGCGTGCCTTCATCGGCTCGCACAACATCATCGACCCCACCTACCGGCTGCGCTCCAACATCCGGGCCGGACGCACCTGGGCCGACCTGTCCGTGGAGGTCACCGGGGACATTGTGGTGGAGGCCGAGACGGTCTTCGCCATGGACTGGTTCTTCGAGTCCGGCGAGGTGCTTCAGGTGCAGGACGCGCTTCTGGGGACGCCCGACGTGACCGAACTACTGGCCCGTAGGCCCTCGGTCGGCACGCCCGCGCCGCAGCCGGACCGGCCCGACGCCGTCGTCAACGCCATGCAATTGGTGCCCTCCGGGCCCGGCTACCCCACCGAACCGAATCGCCGGATGTTCGTATCCCTGATCGAGAACGCCACCCGGCGCGTGTCGATCACCAGCCCCTACTTCATCCCCGACGAGGCGCTGCTGGCCGCCATGACAACGGCCGCCTACCGCGGGGTCGACGTAGAACTGTTCGTCGGCAAGGAATCCGACCATCTGATCGTCAACCACGCTCAACGCTCCTACTACGGGGCGCTGCTCGCCGCCGGTGTGCGCATCTACCGGTACCCGGCGCCGACGGTTCTGCATGCCAAGTACCTGACGGTCGACGGCGAGGTCGGCGTCATCGGCAGCGCGAACATGGACTTCCGCTCCTTCGCCCTGAACTACGAGATGATGCTGCTTTCCTTCGGCGGCGACCTGGATGCGCTGCTCAGGGACAACGACGCCTACTACCGGCGTGTGTCCACCGAATTGACCGCTGCGGAGTGGGCGAAAGAACCCTGGTGGCGGCGCTACATCGACAACGTGTGCCGGTTGGTCTCCGCGGTCCTGTGAGGTCCCGGTTGGCGCATGGCGCCGGACGCCCGGTATTGGGCATCCCCGGTCAGCGGGCCCGCGGGCCGATGACAGGCACGGGAGTGCCGTCCCAACTGACGCCGCCGACGGTGGTCACGACCGGGCGTGCAGGCGCGACGAGAGTGTGCGGACCCATGCAGGGACGCAGGTCGAAGTCTGACGGAGTGCCCTCCTGGCGGTTCAACTGAATTGTGCAGTCGTGGAAGGAGACGTGTTCGATGCGACCTGCGGCGGCGTGGATGACGACCGCGTTGTCGCTGTGCGCCTGCACACGCTCGAAGCGCACGCCCTCAATGCACGAGTCGGCGAGGTTTGTTCCTATATCGCGCGGAACTAGGGTGAGGTGCACCGGTTCGCCAGAGCCCCACCACTCCGGCGAGAACCGTCTGGTGGAGATCGTGATGTCGCGGAAGACGATGCTGCGGGCGGTGCCCGGGTCGCGCAGCTGGAAGGCGATTCCGCGGTTGGAGCGGTTGATGGTGATGCGTTCGAAAAGAGCGTTGGCGAAGCCGCCGAAGCTCGAGGAGCCGAACTTGATCGCCGAGCTCTGGGACTCGAGCACGCAAACGCGCACGGTGAGGTTCTCGCACAGGCCGTAGCGCGCGGTCTCCTCGGTGCACTTGGCGCATATCGCGTCGTCACCGGTGGTGATGGTGCAGCTGTCGATGAGGGTGTTCGTGCAGCGGTCGATGTCGATGCCGTCAGTATTGGGCATGCGCATCTCGTTGCGGATCGTCACGTCCTGCACCGCCGTGTTGACGCACCCGACGAGATGGATCGTCCAGAAGGGCGCCCCGATGATGGTGATGTCCTTGATGAGAGGACCGCGGCAGTCCTCTAAGTAAACAGTCATCGGCCGGGGATAGTCGTAGAACCGCAGATGAGGAGCATCGCCCTGGTTCGGGGGGATGAACCGCTCGTAGCTGGCGTCGATACGGCCCCGGCCGCGCACACCGGCGCCGGTTAGGGACTTGCCGTAGATGAGTGCGCTGATCGGGGTGTCGTGACTGAGCAGCTCGAACGGGCCGGGACGCCGGGTATAGCGCTGCTCGTCCCCGCTCGCCTTCAGTGTTACGCCTTCCCCGAGGACAAGGGTGACATGGTCGCGCAGGACGAGCCCATCGACGAGCCAGGTGCCCGCGGATGACAGGACAACGTCACCGCCGCCACGGGCGGCCGCGGCGTCAATGGAGCCCTGGATCGCCCGGGTCACGGTGCACGGATCGCGTCTGGCCTCCTGGAGACCAGCCAGGGGTGCCAACGGGGTCAAACGGGGACGGGAGAAGAAAGTAGCGCTCATGGTGCGTCTCAGAATCTCACCACGATGTCCGCGCGCGCAGCCCGCCGCGATGAGTGCGAGTGCAGTCGTGACGCCGGACGAAGCTGCGAGCAGTGCCCCGCGTCCTCGACCGGGTCCCGGGCAGTAACGCGCTCGGCATGGGGGAGCGCAGTTGCTGAGCGGGACGTGGTGGCATGACCGGTACGGCCGGGTCGTTGACTCGGGCGTGCAGCATGAGGATACCCATGAAACTGAAGTTTGACAGATCGAAACAGGTCGCTTACTCTTCGTTCGATCTCGTTTGCAACGAAGGGAAGGAGATCCGCCATGCCTGCTGTTAAGGGCAAGCCGACAGTGCCCCCCACATCCATCCCACTCCCTACCGACGATGCGCAGACGTTCCCGGCGTCTTTGGCCATAACACGTCGCTCGCTGGCCAAAGGCGCCCTGTTGGCAGCATCCGGTTTGGCGCTCGCCGCCTGCGGCTCCGACGGCGACTCCTCCTCAAACTCGGAGACACCGAGCAGCTTGACGTTCTGGCTGTCCGGCGACGCCAACGAGGGCGGCGGTTACGCCGTGCTCGCCGAGGACTACGAGGCCGCCACAGGCATCCACATCGAAATCGTTGACGTCGCCTACGATGACTTCAACACCAAGTTGGTCAACGCGGCGCTAGCCGGTGACCTGCCGGACATCGGTCGTATCCCCTCGGTCGACCCGACCTTCTCCGAGGACCTTGTCGACCTCGCCGATGTCGCGAGCGAACGCAACATCATGAGTTCATTGCTGCTGCCGGACGACGACGGCAAGGTCCTCACCATCCCTGCCGCTGTTACCTCCGTTGGGCTCTTTGTAAACAAGTCCCTGTTCGAGCAGGCGGGGGTCTCCTACCCGACGTCCGAGGACGAGAGTTGGACCTGGGATGAATTCATCGAGACGACGACGAAGGTCAAGGAGGCCACCGGCGCCCGCTACAACCTGGTCATGGACCGCACATCGCACCGTCTGCGCGCCTTCCTCTACCAGTTCGGGTCCGAGGGTTTTGTTGAGGCGGACGACGGGACCTACTCCACGAACGACAACACGAAGAAGGCTCTGGAGTACTTCAGCAACATGAACGACGACGCGATCATGCCGCGTTCCGTGTGGCTGAGCGAGGACGACCCCTCCGCCCTGTTCAAGTCCGGCGAGGTCGTCGCCTACTACTCCGGCTGTTGGCAGCTCGCCGACTTCGAGGAGAACATCACCGACTTCGAGTGGGCCTCGGCATACATGCCGCAGCAGCCGACCCGTTCGACCAACATCGGTACCGGTGGCTTCCTCACCGCTTTCGATACCAATGGCAACGGTGGGGCGGCTAAGGAATTCATCTCTTGGGCGCTCGCCGAGGACCAGTACCGGAAGTACTGCAAGCTGGCTGCTGCGATCCCCGCTGTTGAGGACATGCAAGTCGACTACGACTTCGCACAGGACTCCTTCGAAATCTATGCGAAGGAGATTGCCGCGTCGCCTGATATCGCCGGCTACCAAGTGACTCAAGGCCTTGACTGGCAGAATCGCGGGCTGATCGTCGACGGCGACCCGCTGCGCGACGAGGTGATCAAGTACGTGTCCGGCGAGCAGGACGTCAATACGACGATCGACAGAATCATCGAGCAGTACGACGAGGCCGTCGCGAACGGCTGACACGACGGTTGCCGGGAGGGCGGCGTCGAGCCGCTCCTTCCAACACGTCACCGCGGGAACTCGAGGCGCCCCGGTGACAGAGGCCGACATGGCGTTGGGAAGAGCTATGGCGTCAGAAACAAACTTGGAAAGAACTCATAAGAAGCGGCGCTGGGGCAGGTCCCCGGGGACGTACCACTGGCAGCCGTTCGTCTTCGTTGCAGTGATTATTTTCCTCTACCTTGTGTTCTTCGTGTGGCCTGCCGCGAGTGGATTGTTCTACTCCTTCACGAACTACAAGGGGCGGGGCAGCTTCAGTGCGGTTGGGCTATCGAACTACGCAAAGCTGTTATCTGACAAGGACTTCTACTCGGCGCTGCTGCGCACTTTCGAATACACGGTTATCGCCGTGCCGCTGGGGTACGTCCTCTCGCTATTCTCCGCGGTCATACTCACAAGCAAGCGTGTCGTCGGTGCGGCCCCCGCCCGCATGCTGCTGTTCATGCCGTGGCTCATCTCCCCGATCGTAGTCGGCGTCATCTGGCGATGGATGTTCGGAGAGAGCTTCGGGCTGATCAACTATCTGCTCTCGTTGGTCGGACTCGGACAGCCGTCGTGGCAGACGAGCTCGAACTTGTCCCTGGCTGTCGTGATCTTCGCTGGTGCCTGGGCGGGGACGGCTTTCAATATGCTGCTCTTCATCGGCGCCCTCAAGAACGTCTCGACCAGCGTCAAGGAGGCTGCCGCCCTCGATGGCGCCTCCTCCTGGCAGACCTTCTGGCACATCATCCTGCCGTCTATCCGGCCGACATCTTTCATGGTTATCCTGTTGAGCACCCTGGGCTCAATGAAGGAGTTCGCCCTCGTCCAGGCCGTTAACGGCGGAGGCCCCGGAACGTCGAACAACTTCATCGTCCAGTACATCTACACCACCGGTTTCTCGCGGGCGAAGGTCGGCTATGCCAGCGCTGCATCGATGGTCCTCATGGTCATCCTGCTGATCCTATCCCTCGTCCAGCTTCGCCTTAACCGTGACAACGAGGCATGATATGGCTACGAGATCCAAGCGCATCAAAGAGGGTGGCCCGCAGGAGCGCAAATCCATCACATTAACGCTCCTCATGTGGGTTGTCGCCGCTATCTACGCGTTCCCCGTCCTGTGGTTCGTCCTGTCATCATTCAAATCGAACGGCGAGTTGTTCTCGTTCCCGCTGTCCTTCCTCCCGAGGAGCTGGACGCTCGGCGGGTACGCTGAGGCGTGGACCCGTTTCAACTTCGCCAATTACTTCAAGAACACCTTCATTGTCGCGTTCACGACGACCGTTCTTACAGTCATGGTGTCGGCCGCCACGGGCTACGCCCTGGCGAAGTACAAGAACCGCTGGCTCAAAGTGCTCTTCGTCTGCCTCCTCATGACGACGATGCTGCCCACCGAGGTTATCCTCTCTCCGACCTTCCTCGTCATCCGCGATCTGGGCCTGTACAACAATCTCGCAGGCCTCATCATGCCCTCAATCATGACCGCCACCGGCGTCTTCATGTTCCGTCAGTTCTATATGGGCGTTCCCGACGAGCTCCTGGAAGCCGCTCGCATCGATGGGTCCGGAGAATTCCAGACATTCTTCAGGATCATGCTGCCGCTCGCCAGGCCCACGGCTGTTACCCTGGCCATCTTCTCCTTCCAGTGGCGCTGGAACGACTACATCTGGCCCCTCATCGTCATCTCGGACAACGACAAGTACACCCTCCAGGTCGCGCTGCGTTCGATCGTCGGCGCCGAGAACATCAACTGGTCGGTGCTGCTGTCGGCCTCCGTGATCTCGATCCTGCCGCTGCTAGTCATATACCTCGTGTTCCAGCGCAACATCATGGACGCGAACCTTGGATCCGGAATCAAGGACTGAAAGAGGTCGAGTCGTGACGGCAACGGTTGGTATGACCGCTCCGGCAGGGCCTACGGGTGTTGATCGCACCTACCTCGCTGCTCTGCATGAGAATGCGGCGTGGGAGGCCGACACCCTCCTCGCCACTGAGGAGTCGTTCCTAGCCGCGAGGCCCTCTCATAGGCGGCTTGCGCGGGCGATGAAGATCGCCGTCGCCTGCCACCTCTCGGCGGGCAGCCGGTTGCACGGCGACCGGTCACTCATCGCCTACGCCGATCGCCTGACGAGGTCCCTTGAGACACTTCAGGGTGACTCCGGCCTCTTCAGTGGCGACAATCTGGACTCTCCGCCCGACTCGTCCTTCACGGCCAACGACCTCATGGAGAGCCTCGAGCTCCTCGATGCCGACGCCGGCGACGACGTACGGGCCCTTAGCCGGCGGCTCGAGGCGATGGTACGGAGGCTCGATCCAGCCCTCCAAGCCGGCGGCGTGCACACACCCAACCACCGTTGGGAGTTGGTTGAGGCGCTCACCCATCTGGAGCGGCGTTGGCCTGACCCGGCGCGTCGTGCACGCATCGATGAGTGGCTAGCCGAGGGGATTGATGTCGATACCGACGGGCAGTACTCCGAGCGATCGGCCAACTACGCGATCGACGTCTCCAATCGTAGCCTGCTTAGTATCGCGACCGCCCTCGGGCTGCCGGCTCTCGTTGACGTCGTCGAGCACAACCTCACAACGATGACCCTGCTCACCGACCCCGCCGGGAACGTCGAGACCATGCACTCGCGCCGGCAGGATCAGCGTGGGGACGTAACCGTGAGCCTTGGGCGCTTTCACCACCAGCTTCGGCGCATCGCGATCGAGCGCAATCGCTCAGACCTCGCATGGTGGGCGCAGCGCGCCTGGGACCTCGGCATTCCCAGCGGGGGCGACGAGTTGGCCTGCGTTCTCCTGCACCCCGTGACAGCCAGTTTGATGCCGACGCCCGTGGCGCCTGCTGACGGCGTCCGGGTTCTCGACTCGGGCCTGGTTGTGCGAACACACGGAGATCAGCGCCTCGTCGTCGACGGCTACTCCGATTACCCAGCAGTGGGACGTATTGCATCCGGGCTCGCATGCAACCCGACGTTCATGCACGCCTGGCTCGGCGGCGTTGAGCTGCGCTCGTTGCGCCTCTCCCGGAACTTCTTCGGTCTCGGTCCCTTCCGGCCCACTGACTGGGAGACGAGCGATGACACGGTTGTCCTGCGAGAGAGCGCAAGCGCCGACTACTACCTGCCGCTCGACGCTGCCTCGCGTCATGAGGACGGCACCTACGACATGGAGTTCGAGGGACGCTTCGCGGCCCGGATGGCATTCTCCCGGCGCAAGACCATCTCACTTCGTCTTGACACGGAGGTGAGCATCCGCGATCTGCGCGACGGTATTGAACTCTCCGTCGACCTTAAGGGCCCTTGTACGGGAGCCTGTCTCGAGATCGCGCTCGGCGATGACGTCGAGGTCGACGGTGCCCGCGCGCTGGGGGAGGAGGCGTTCGTCCTCAACAGAACGGCGACGCTGAGCGGTAATGACGGAACCGTCATCGACGTCGTCGCCGACCGTGTGGGCCGTGTTCCGGCCTTCTATGAACCCGGTGAGGAGTACCGCTACCTCGGCGGCACCGACGCCCTGGCCGGGACCCGCCTCTACGTCACCATCGACATCCCCGGCACGCTCACGCTGCGCCTCACGCGCGCGGCGTGAGGCGGGCGGATCGCCCTCCCGGACTCGCGTCGACCGGCGTACGGGCTGAGACCACTTGATCCCAATGCCATACGTAAATCCCCAAGGAGCCAATGATGTCTTCCTTCCGGCATGACCGTCACGACTATCAATGCGGCGGTATCGCGCTCACGACGGTGCTCGTGCTGGCCATGTTCCTGATCCCCAATGCCGTCGCACAGACCGCGGCGACTGATCCGCTTGATCCCGTGCCTGCTGCTAACGGATCGTATTTCGTTGAGTCCTATTCGACGAATACGACCGCCAATCTCGCGGCGGACACCAATGCCGCGGTGAGCCTGCTCGCGGAGTTCTATGAGGTGTGGGAGCCCGGTGAGACCCCCGCCGACGGCACCATCCTCAACGAGTCCTTTCAACAGGCCACTATTGCCTACTCGGAGAACGCCACCTCCGAGCGGACCGAGGAGCAAGCGGTGCAGGCCTACCTTACAGATCGTCGCAACCAGTCTTACAGTGCGATTGACGGTCTCGGCGTGGACGCACCGCTGTTCCGACAACTCGCTAACGCCGGCACCTCCATAACGGAGGACATCCCCGCAGACTCCACGACCGTCAAGTACTCGGACACAGGGAATTCCAACGGAGCGTGGGCGGACACGGACTCGGACCTGGGCGCCGTCGTCGCACTGGTAAACGCCGTGCGCGGGGCTAACACCAGCTCGAATCCGGCGAAGCTGGCGTTCCGGTATCCGCGTCCGTTCCGCTGGAGCACGGATGTCAGAGTCGCGGACGTCCTCGGGGGCGTTGAGTTGGCGTCAGATTCACTTACGGACGGCGGATTCCCCTCCGGCCACACGAGTGCCGGCTACATGGCCTCTCTCGCTCTGGCTTACGCCGTGCCCGAGCACTACGCCGAGCTGGTCGCCAACGCCTCCACGATTGGCGACTACCGCATTATCTCCGGCATGCATTCCGCCGGCGACGTGATCGGTGGGCGCACCCTCGGGACGGCACTGGCCGCGGCGACGCTCTCGAACGAGGAGAACGCGGGCGTCAAGGAGCAGGCCGTCGCCGATGCCGCGACCGCTCTCGATGCTACCGACACGATGACCCAGGACGAGTACGAGTCTCTCCTGGCGGTCTACACGGAGCGAATGACGTACGGGCTGCCCCTCACCGACTCGACCGATGAGCCGGCGGTAGTGCCGATGGGGGCCGAGGTCCTCCTTGAGACCAGATTCCCCTACCTAAGTCGGGACCAGCGGCGCGAGGTTCTGCGGACCACCGCCATCGAATCCGGGCATGTCCTGCTCGACGACTCCGAGGGATGGGGACGGCTCAACCTCCTCGCAGCCTCCGGCGGCTACGGGTCACTCGACGGTGCGACCGTCGTGAGCCTTGATGCCTCGGCCCCCGGCTATGAGGCGGCGGACACATGGCGCAACGACATCCATGGCGCCGGGTCGCTCGAGCTCGACGGCACAGGCCGACTCACGCTCTCAGGTGACAACACGTTCAGCGGCGGCGTGACCGTGAACGGCGGCACCCTCGTTGCCGACTCGATGACCGCCGTCGGTAGCGGAGACATCACTGTCGATGACGGCGTGCTCTCGGAGACCGTCGACGAACCGGTCGAGGTGACGGGCACGGTTGCACTCTCCGACGCTGCGGAGCTCAATTTGTCGGTAGTCGCAGGGAGCGCGACGCCAGGCTCGCCTGCGAGTACTGCCACCACGTCTGCCCAGTCCCCGAGCCTCACTGTCACGGGAGACATGGCCATCGATGGGGCACTGGTAGTCTCCGGTGACACGACGGTTCTGGCCGAAGGAGGCTCGCTACTCCTCGCGACTGTGACGGGCTCCGTATCCGGCGCCTTCGACTCGATAACTGTTGAGGGCGTTGACGGATCATTCAAGATGATCTTCAGTAATGGACAACTGTGGCTCGTACGGGTGAGCACAACGATCCCGCCCAGCGCTTCTTCATCGGCGGCCACATCGGTGGCGGTGACGGATCCGAGTGCGCCCACCGACAACGCGTCCCCCAACGAGGCTACATCCGTCGTCTCGGTCGGGACGCCGGTCTCTCGCCCTCAGGATCTTGCCCGTACGGGCACGTCCGTGCTGCCCGAACTCGCTGCCGCTGCCGGCCTGGTCCTCATCGGGGCTGTCCTGACGACCAGGCGCCGGTGGCGCCACCGTGCTTGCTGAAGCCTGAGACCACTCACCGCCTATTGCCTCGTTGGTGGTCTCTGCGAGGGATGCTGCCCGGTCGGCTCAGGCGTGGGCGCGCAGCCAGGTCAGCACGGCGCGCACGCGGCGGTTGCCCTCCTCGGGCGGCAGGTCCAGCTTGGCGAAGATGTTTGCGACGTGCTTGGCCACGGCGCCGTCGGACACCACCAGGCGCTCGGCCACCTGCGAGTTGGACAGTCCCTCGGCCATAAGGGCGAGCACCTCCTGCTCACGCGGGGTCAGGCGCGTCAGCGCCGTACCCTCCGCAGCTCGGCCGCGGCCGTACGCAGCCTCCGCGCGCCGTCCATCGGCGGCGTGCGCGTCCCCCTGCGCGGCCTCGAGGCCATAACGCCGGGTGAGCTCCAGGGACGAGCCCGCACGCATGAGCCGGGACAGCACTTCCGGGTCGACCACCACCCCGCCTGCCGCCACCACGTCCAGGCTCCGCATGAAGTCGCTGACCCGGCCGACGCGCTCCTTGAGCAGGTAGCCGACCCCGCCCGCACCGGCATCGGGTCCATCCAGCAGCTCACGTAAGTAGGGTCCGGCCACGTAGGCGGAAAGGACGACGACGGGCAGTCCCGGATAAGCGGCACGCAGGGCGATGGCGGCGCGCAGACCGTCGTCGGTGCCGGTCGGAGGCATGCGCACATCGGTTACGACGACGTCTGGCAGTGCCCCCGCCGTGGCCATCTGTTCGACCTCCGTGCGCAGTGCATCGGCGTCCGCAACCTGCGCCACCACCTCATGCCCGGCCGCGGTGAGCAACCCGGCCAGGCCCTCGCGCAGGAGGGCGGCGTCGTCGGCGAGCACGATCCTCATGGGCCCATCCTGCCGTAGGCGGTGGCCCCGGTCGGAACGACGACCACGGCGCCGGGAGCGGACCGCAGTCGGACTGTGCCCGGAGCGCGCCCGGATGGGTTCAGCCCCGGGCCCATGGCGGGATCAGCGGCGCGGTCAACGTCAACCTGGTGCCGCCTCCCGGAGGCGAGTCGATCAGCAGGCGTCCGCCGACGGATTCCACGCGCTGCGTCATGCCCGCCAGGCCGGTCGAACCGGGGAAGAGCGGATCGGCGCCGCCCGCCCCGTCGTCGCCGACGGTCACGGTCAGTCCGTCTGCGGTCACGACCATCTCGACCCGCGCCTGTGCCGCCGGACCGGCGTACTTGGCGGCGTTGGTCAGCGCTTCGGCGACCGCGAAGTAGACGGTGGTCGCCACCGGCGAGGTGATGGCGGCCAGATCGTCGTCCCCTCCGACTACTGTCACGGATGTGGGCAGAGGCGCCCGTCCGGCGAGGTCGCGCAGCGCCGGTGCCAGGCCGCGTTCGGTCAGGATTGCCGGCCGAATGCCGTGCACGGTCTCCCGCAGGCTGCGCAGGGAGGCCTCGACCTCCTCCTGCGCGGAACGCACGTCCGCCCGCAGCGCCGCAAGCGCCTCGGCCTGGCGGCCCGTGGAGGCGGGGTTGCCTGAGCTGTCGGAGGGGATGACGCCAGCGGGGGCGACGACGGGGCCCGCCTCACGGCCGGCGGGTGAGCCGATCCCCGCCAGCCGACCGGCGTGCAGCTCGGCCGCACCCAGGTGCATGGCCGCCGCCACCAGCCGCTGCTGTGCGCCGTCGTGCAGTTCGCGTTCAATGCGGGCGCGTTCGGCGTCGAAGGCGTCCACGAGCGTGGCTCGGCCGCTGGTCAAGTGGCCGACCTCCGCGGCCAGGGCGGCCAGGCGGGCCTCCTCGTCGGGGCGGGACAGAGCCGCGGTCATGCGGCAACGCAGATGACCTATTGCCAACAGCAGTCCCAGCAGGATGATGAGACATACCAGCGCGATCGGCTCCAGCCACCAGATCTGACCGAAGGAGGTGGCCGAGTACGACCAGCCGACGAGGTCGCGCAGGCTGACTTCCAGCGGCTGCTCGGGCGAGGCGATGAAGGGGCCTACGGCCAGGACGCCAACCAGTATCCCGCCTATACCGGCGACGAAGAAGCCGACGGCGCTGAGCAGCGTGCCGCCCAGAACCAGCGGGACGTCCTGCTTCCAGAAGGCGGCCTGGACCACGCGTCCCCGCAACCACGCCCACAGTTTCCCGGGTGGTAGGGCGCGCGGGGCGTTCGCGCCAGCAAGGCGCGCCAGGGCGCGATCGGCCTCGGCCAACAGCGGCAGCGTCAGATGGAAGGCCAGCAGCAGGGGTATCGCGGCGACCACTAGGGGCAGGAATGCCACGGCGTGAAGGAGCTCGATGAGCACCAGCATGCCGCGGCGCCCCCAGCGGTGGGGAGTTTCGCTGTGGGGTGCGATGTCGGCGGGTACGGCTGCGATGGCCATGTGTAGACCCTATGGCGGCCGACCGCGCCTTACACGGGTGCCAGCACCCGCCCGGAGTGGACCTGGCACCACCGGGCTGCCGGCGGGACGGGCGTCGGCACCAGTGACCGGACCCGGGCAACTCGGGTTTCCTGACTGCCATGGCAGCCTCAGCATCCCGAACCGACCCGGAACCGACGCAACTCGCACCGGCGGCGCAGACAGCGGCGCGCGGCCCCGCAGCCGCCCCGCTCACCGGCCCGCCCGGTGGACCGACAATCCGGCACGAGGCGCCGGCAATCGACGTGGCCGCACTCCGGCGCGTATTCACGCTGCCCGGACGGCGTCGTGCGGCCGTCACCGCCGTCGACGACGTCGCCCTACACCTGCAGGCGGGGAGTTTCACCGCCCTGGTCGGGGCCTCTGGCTGCGGGAAGTCGACGCTGCTGCAGTGCATCGCGGGACTGGACCGGCCCACCTCCGGGACGGTGCGGCTCCTCGGCACCCACACTACCGCCCTGCGCCCCCGCGACGCCGCCCGCTTCCGAGCCGACCATGTCGGCTTCATCTTCCAGGACGACAACCTCGTCTCGGCCCTGTCCGCCAGGGACAACGTCGCCCTGCCCGGGCGGCTGCGGCGGCGCCCACTGCCACGCACCGCCGTCGATGCGGCGTTGGAACGACTGGGGCTGACCGGTCAGGCCCGCCACCTGCCCCACGAACTCAGCGGCGGGGAACGGCAGCGGGTAGCCATCGCCCGGGTCCTGGCCTCCCGGCCGGCGCTCGTGTTCGCCGACGAGCCCACCGCGGCACTCGACGTCGCCGCCGGTGCGGAGGTGTTGGACTGGTTGGTTGAGTTGAGCGCCATGGGCACGACGGTGCTCATGGTCACGCACGACGCCTCGGCCGCGGCACGCGCCGACGAAGTCCTGGTGATGGGAGCGGGCCGCCTCATGTCCGAGATGCCGGGCGGTGACGCCGACGCCGTCGCCCGGGCCGTCCTGCTCACCCGTGGGGCGGGTGAGGCGCGATGATGCACCTACTGTTCGCCGACCTGCGGCGGCACGCCTCCTCCTGGACCTGGGCCTGCGTGGTCGCGGTTGTGGCCGGGGCATGTGTATCCGGCCAGTTCATGGTCATGCACGGCTCGCTGCGTACGGCGTCGGCAGCCACCGGCGTCAACCAGTGGGGCATTTCCATTCGCGCCGACATGACCGACGCCGCCCACACGGTAAGTGCGTTCATCATCGCCTCCGTGGTGCTGGCGACGGCGGCGGTGCTCACTTCGACGGCCGCACTCGTGATCGCTGAGCACCAGCGGGACCATGGCCTGTGGCGGGCGTTGGGGATGCGTCCGGGAACACTGCGCGCAATTCTGCTCGGGCAGCTGGCCGTCGTTGGCGCCGTCGGCTCCCTCGGCGGCGGGGCACTCGGGTGGCCGGTCGCTCGCGCAATGGTGCCGCTGCTCATCGACCAGGAGGTGGCACTGCCCGGGACGACGCCGCAGTGGGAGACGGGTGATCTGATCTGGACCGCGGTGGTGGTCGCCGGGGCCGAGATGATCGGCGGATGGGGGCCCGCGCGGCGGGCCGCCCGGGCGACGGAGATGGAATTGATCGCCGGCCGAGGCGGTGCCGGGAACGCATGGAGTCTGCGGCGCCTGCTCGGAGTACTGACCCGAATCGCTCTGGTCGGCGGGCTCGCAGCCGGGGTGGTTGCCGCGGCGGTGACGGCTCGCAGCGCCGGGGCCATGACCGACGAGGCCATCAATGCCGTCATTTTGGGGTCTTTCAGCGCTTTGGGGCTGGTGTGCGTGCTGACGCCCGGGCTGGTTCCCCTCCTTGAGCGGCTGCTCGGGCTGCTGCCGGCTCGCGGCCCGGCCTGGCTGGTGGCCACCAGGACGGCCTCCCTGCAGTCGCGCCGCTCGGCCGCCACGGTGCTGCCGTTCCTGGTGGCGATCGGACTGGTGGCGGTCATGTTCGGTGCCACGCACGCCGGTTTCGGCAACATGCGCCTGTCTGGTTTCCTGGCGATGTTCAGCCTGGCGCTGGTGACCGCCTGGAGTGGTGGTGTCGCGGTGATCGCGATGAGCGCGAGCGGCAGGCGACGCGACGCGGCGCTGCTGGAGGCGGCCGGTGCCCGGGAGCGCACGGTGCTCGCGGCGCAGGTGTTGGAGGGGGCGCTGCATGCCGGCGCAGCCGTGATTCTCGGACTGCTTGTGTCGGTGGCGACCAGCGCTTTCATGGCGGCTGCATCCGGGGCGGGCGTGCTGGCCACGATCGTCCGCGGTCCGTGGGGAGAACTCGGCGTGGTGGGCGGGCTGGCACTGGCCACGACCTGCCTGGCCGTCGTGGCCTCGGCGCGCGCAGGACGGGAACGGAGCGTCGGCGAGGTCCTGCGGGCGCGGGAGTGATGGCTGCCCCGGACGTGACCTTGATCGGAAAACGCCGACGGGTATTTCGATAGTTCTCAGCTTGAGGGTTTGGCGGGGTGGCGGTTGCCGGGTGAAGGTCGCACGGTGGTTCGGATGGCCCCCGATGGGCGGCGTGCGGGCTAGGAGCCCCGCCGGGGGTGCGGTGATGCTCATGTAGTTGTCACAATCGATGACAAACACCGCCCACGCCCGCCGGGCCTGATCTGGAGCCCGCATGATTCCAAGGTTTTGTTTGCGGACGTCGACACCCGCCTGCCTCGTTTGTCATCGATTCTGACATCCCAGGCGCTCGTCCGGGAGTAGAGGACATGTTCCGCTGCGTAGTGGATGTCATCATCGTTGAGGTGGCCTCGTTGGTAGTGCTTGCGTGCGGAGCGGTGGATGTCAGGCAACGTGTGCCCACTCGCGCACGGCGGTACGGATAGCCTCCGAGCGCGTGGTGATCCCATCGGCCTCGGCGCGTGCGGTCGGGGCAGCGATCGTTTCGGCGTCCAGGCGCACAGTCAGAACCGAAGTGGGGCCGTTGCCCAGTGGCGGACGCCCACGTCGTGGAGCTGGAAGCTTGGATAGGTCATAGCCGGCCTCGGCCTCATCGGCCCAGGCCTGGATCTGGTCATCACTGACGGAGTCGCCATGTAACAGGTGCTTATCCACGGCTTTTTTGTATACGAAATTACGGGTCTGGTCGTCGACGGCGTGCGATTCCGGCTGTGAGCACGGCCCGAAGCTGCCCGGCGCCGACCTCAAGACCGCCAAGGCCGTCATAGACACGATCGGCACTGACTGAACACGCGAGCTACGCACAGAGGAGATAGCGGAGACCGCCGTGCGGGGCTCCTTCCGGGGCCTCGCGATGACGGCTCCGCTCAGACCTTGGCCAGCAGCTTGCTGATGCGCTGCACGCTGACCTTGCGGGCGGTGCCGAGCGTCTGGGCGAACAGGCTCACGCGCAGCTCTTCGATCAGCCAGCGCGCCTCAACCAGCACGGCCTCCCGCTCGGGATCCGTCGGTAGCGCCGCAGCCCGGGCCCGGGCATCGGCCAACAGCCGCTCGGCCTGCTCCACCTGGTAGGCCAGCGCCGCATCCTGGCTGGGGGAGGACTCCGCCTTACCCACGCGCATTGCCAGCGCCTGCAAATAGCGGGGCAGGTGCCGCAGCTGCTCCGGCGGGGTGTCGGCGATGAAACCGTCGTACACCAGTGCCGCCGCATGCTCGCGCACCTGCTGCAGCGTATTCAGCAGCGCCAATGAGGTGTGGGTCGACACCTCCCGCTCGACCTCCCGCTGGGCGGCGAGCGTCTTGGCGGACACCTGCGCCACGCGGTAGACCTCGTCCTCCAGCTCCTGACGCATGGTGGCCACCAGCTGCTCGAACACGGTCTGCTCCCGCACGCCGGCCAGGGGCGTGCGCCGCGCCGCGGCCCAGCGGTCGGCGATGCTCCGCGCGGCCGTCAGCTGCATGTCCTCCACCAGTGCCTCGGTGCTCCGATAGGGGCTGGCCGCGAGCGTCAGCGTCTCGGTGGGGTTCCACCGGGAGGTGATGCGGGCCGTGGGCAGGGCGGTACGCGCCAGCGTCAGCGCCGTCACCCCGGCGCCGTGCGCGCGTTCCTGGGCGACGGCGTCGGGCAGGATCCGCAGATCCGCGCCTCGCGCCCCCACGGCCACCAGCGCCGGGTAGCCGCGCACCACCAGGCCGGCCGTGCCCGGGGTTTCGATCGTGGCCGGAATCGTGGAGTGCTCCGGACCCTCCAGGCCGGTGACGTCCTTTGGCCAGTCCGTCAGTCCCGCACGCTCGGCCAGTCCCGGCCCGACGGCGCGGGTCCCCTTG
Organism: Actinomyces sp. Z5; assembly: GCF_003287795.1. Classification (NCBI taxonomy): domain Bacteria; kingdom Bacillati; phylum Actinomycetota; class Actinomycetes; order Actinomycetales; family Actinomycetaceae; genus Actinomyces; species Actinomyces sp. Z5. The sequence goes on along the minus strand of NZ_QMIN01000014.1, from coordinate 30,155 downwards.
TCATTCGCCGCGGGTGCGGCATTGCCCCCGGCATTTCGGGAGGCAAACGCACCCGCGTCCGGGCCGCCGCCCTGGCCGCGCCGCCTGCCGCGTCCGCCGCGACGCCGCCCCTGGGAACGCTGTGCATCGGCCATGGCCTGGGCGATGGCGCCATGCACGGCGTCGCGCACGGCCGCCTCGGTGCGCCCGGCCTGGCGGCGCTGCAACACCACCAGGTCCTTATCCCGGTCGAGTTCCCGGCCGGCCCCATCCACGGCCACGAAGGCGATGCGCAGGTGGTCGGGCAGCCGCGCGGCGGCCTCCTCCCAGTCGGCCTCGGTGATCTCCACCTGCCGCAGGCGCCCCACCGCATCCGTGAAGGCCTCCCGGAAGGGAACCCCAGGCGCCGAAGGCGCCCCCGCGCCTCCGGCCGCACCGGGGACGTCCCGGCGGATCTCCTCCCACATCTGCGCCCCGACGTCGGGCGCCGGCACCAGTGCCCGACGTACCCGCTTGGGCAGGGCGCGGATGGTTGCCACCACGAGCTCGGGGCGCAGACCCGGCACCAGCCAGTCGAAGCCGGTCGGCTCCAGACGGCCCAGCACCTCCACCGGAACCAGTACGCTCACACCGTCGTTGGGCGTCCCCGGCTCGAAGACGTACTCCAGGCCGAGCGTGAGATCGCCCTGCACCCAGGCGTCGGGGTAACCGGCGGTGTCGTCCCCGCCGGGCAGCAGCAGCTCACGGGTGAAGTCGAACAGGTCCGGATGGTTGCGGCGCTCGCGCTTCCACCAGGCGTCGAAGTCGTTCGCGCCATAGACGTCGTCGGGCAGGCGGTCGTCGTAGAAGTCGAACAGGGCCTCGTCGCCGGCCAGCAGCCCGTGCTCGCGGCGCCGCTGCTCGACGTCGGCCAGCTCCTCCAGTAGCGCCCGGTTGCGCTCCACGAAGCCGTGGCGGGCATGCCAGCCGCCCTCCACCAGCCCGGAGCGAATAAACATCTCCCGCGCCAACTCGCGCGCATCGGCGGTGCCGACCGAGGCGAGCGTGGCCGGGCGGTCGGCCACCAGGGTCATCCCGTACAGCAGCAGCTTCTCGTGCACCATGGCGGCACCGCGGCGCGTGGACCAGTACGGCTCCCCATACACCCGGTGCAGCAGCCCGGCAGCCCCGGCCGCCTCCTCGATCCAGCGGGCATCCACCTTGGCGACCGTCCGCGCGAACAGGCGGGAAGTCTCCACCAGCTCCGCGGTCATCACCCAGTCGTAGGTCTTGCGGCGCAGACCCGAGCCCGGCCAGATCACGAAGTGGCTGCCGCGGGTGCCCGCATACTCGCGACGACGCTCGTCCCAGGTGCCCACATTGGACAGCAGTCCCACCAGCAGGGAGCGGTGGATGGCGTCCGCGCTGGGCGTGTCCGCACTGCGACCCAGGGCGACGACGGCTGCCGCCACGTCCCCGTGGGCAATGGTGGCCGCCTGCGTGCCCGGCTCCAGGCCGGCGGCCGCCGCGCGCACGGCGCTCGCGGTGGGCAGGTCGACGGGGGCGGCGGCGAGTCCCAGCGGGCGGGCGAGTTGCCGCAGCTGGTTGTACACGTCCTGCCACTCGCGTACCCGCAGGTAGTGGAGGAACTCGGAGCGGCACATGCGCCGGAAGGCGGAGCCGGACAGGTCGCGCTGCTGGGTGCGCAGGTAGCGCCACAGGTTCAGGTAGGTCAGGAAGTCGCTGGTCGGCTCGGCGAAGCGCCGGTGCAGGGCGTCGGCGGCCTCCTGATGGTCGGCGGGGCGCTCGCGCACGTCCTGCATGGACAGCGCTGCCACGATCACCATGACCTCGCTGACGCAGCCGCGTTCACCGGCCTCCAGCAGCATGCGCCCCAGTCGCGGGTCGATGGGCAGCCGGGCCAGGCGTCGACCCACCTCGGTCAGCCGCGGCCCACGGACGCCGTCGCCCCGGCCTCCCCGCCGTCGCCCCGAGCCCTCGCGGCCGGAGGTCTCGATGGCGCCGATCTCGCCCAGCAGCTGGATGCCGTCGCGTACGGCGCGGGCGTCGGGGGCGTCCAGGAAGGGGAAGTCCTGCACGTCGCCCAGGCCGAGCGCCGCCATCTGCAGAATCACCGAGGCCAGCGAGGTGCGCAGGATCTCCGGCTCGGTGTACTCCGGGCGCGACTCGAAGTCGGACTGGGAGTACAGGCGGATGGCGATACCGTCGGCGACGCGCCCGCACCGTCCGGAGCGCTGGTTGGCGCTGGCCCGGCTGATCGGCTCGATCGGCAGGCGCTGCACCTTGGTGCGGTTGGAGTAGCGGGAGATGCGCGCCAGGCCCGGGTCGACGACGTAGCGGATGCCGGGCACGGTCAGGGAGGTCTCGGCCACGTTGGTGGCCAGCACGATGCGCCTGCACGTGTGCGCCTCGAACACGCGGTGCTGCTCGGCGGCGGACAGGCGCGAGAACAGCGGCACCACCTCGACGGCGCCGGGGGTGGAGGTGCGCCCGTGCGGGGTGTAGCGCGGACCCAGGTGGTCGATGAGGGCGGATTCGGTATCGCGAATGTCCCGCTCTCCGGCCAGAAAGACCAGGATGTCGCCGCTGCCGGCGGCCATGAGCTCGTCGACGGCGTCGAGGATGCCGGTGACCTGGTCGCGGTCGGTTTCCGGCGCGGGTTGTGCCGCCCCGGTGCCCTGCCGTCCCCGGGCGGCGGGGGAGGAGTCCTGGACGCCGGAGGCGTCGGCGTCGGGGTCGTCGGGGTCCGTGGGGTCGAGAACCAGCGGCCGGTAGCGGATCTCCACCGGGTAGGTGCGCCCGGACACCTCGATCACCGGTGCGGGCACCCGTGTGGGGCGGGACTGTGTGGTGGTGTCGCCATGTTCGGCGAGGGCGTCATGGCCGCCTCCGGCGAGTGGGGCGTCCTGCGCGGTGGGCGCGGTCTGGCCGAAGTGGGCGGCGAAGCGCTCGGAGTCGATGGTGGCGGAGGTGATGATGACCTTCAGGTCCGGGCGCTGGGGGAGGAGTCGGGCCAGGTAGCCGAGGATGAAGTCGATGTTCAGGCTGCGCTCGTGCGCCTCGTCCACGATGATCGTGTCGTAGCGGCGCAGCAGCGGGTCGGACTGGATCTCCGCGAGCAGGATGCCGTCGGTCATGAGCTTGACCAGCGTGCCCGGGCCGGTCTCCTCGGTGAAGCGCACCTGGTAGCCGACCACGCCGTCGGGGCCGATGCGGGTGGACAGCTCGTAGGCGATGCGTTCGGCCACCGAGCGGGCGGCGATGCGCCGCGGCTGGGTGTGGCCGATCATGCCGGTGATGCCGCGGCCCAGCTCGAGGCAGATCTTGGGCAGCTGGGTGGTCTTGCCGGAGCCGGTCTCGCCGGCCACGATCACCACCTGGTTCTCGCGGATGGCGGCGGCGATCTCCTCGCGGCGGGCGCTGACGGGCAGCTCCTCGGGGTAGGTGATCACGGGTACGGCGGCGCGGCGGGACTCAATCTGCGCGGGGGTGTAGCCGTGCCACTGGCGCCGGCCGCGCCGGGGGCGGGGCCCTCGTGAACGCCGCCCGCGAGTGCCATTGCCGTTGTTGCTGCCGGCTTCAGGGCGGTCCGCGCGCCGGGTTGGTCGCTCGTTGTCACTCATCAGGCCGCCTATTGTCCCCCATCCCCGTCCGTCCCGGCTCGCCACGCGTAACATACGGGTCATGCCCAGCCCCGTGACCCTCGCCGATGTCGCCAGTTCCGCCGGGGTGTCCTCCCAGACGGTCTCGCGGGTGCTCAACAACCATCCATCGGTCCGGCCGGGGACTCGCCAGCGAGTCATGGCGGCCGTGACCGCACTCGGCTATGAGCCCAACCTGGCGGCGCGGTCCCTGGCGTCGGGGTCCTCGGGCACCGTCGGCATCCTGCTGGCCGCGAGTCTGTCCCACGGCATGTCCGAGATCTTCGCGGCCCTAGCACGCGCTGTGCATGACCACGGCAGCGAGTTCATCCTCGCCACGGCCGACGGTACAGACCCCGCGTCGGTCACTGCGGCGCTGGCGCACCTGCGCGGGTACCGGGTCGGCTCGATCGTGGTGCTCGCGCAGCGCACCGATGTGCTCGCGGTCTTGTCGACCCAGCGCGACCAGGACCGTATCATTGTGGTCATCTCGGGACAGCATGCGTTCGCGTCGCTGAGGACGGTGGGCATCGACCAGGCGCTGGGCGAGCGCCTGGCTACCCAGCACGTCCTCGACCAGGGTCGCCGTCGTCTGCTGCACATTACGGGCGATCTCGCCTGGCAGGACGCCACCGAGCGCCTGTCCGCCTACCAGGCGGTCTGTGCCGAGGCGGGGGTCCCGGGGCGATGGATCGGTACGGACGCATGGACGGGTGAGACGGGGGCGCGCGTGGCCAGACGCCTGCTGGAGTCCGGGCTGCCCGACGCCATCCTTGCCGCGAACGACGACATTGCCCTCGGTGTGTGCCACGAGCTGCTTGCCGCGGGCGTTCGGGTGCCCGATGACGTGGCCGTGGTGGGCTTCGACGACATACCGCAAGCTCGCTGGTCAACCCCCTCTCTCAGCACGGTGATACAGGACTTCGACATGCTCGGGCGCCAGGCGCTGGCGCTGACCGCCGAGGCCCTGGACGGCGGCTCCCCCGAATCGATGACACTGACGCCCGAACTCGTCGTGCGCGACTCCTCGCGCCCTTGAGCGCGTCGCCCCGGTCCCTCTCCCGCGGCGGGGAGCCCGGTCGTGGACCCCTATGCGGCGAGAGTCCAGGCGCTCTCAGGCGGCGGACGCCGCGGGCTTCGGATCCTCCAGACGCAGCGTGTAGAGAGCGTAGGCGGCGCACACGGCCAGGCAGACCGCGACCACCACGTAGGAGACGGCGGCGGACGAGCGATCCATGACCCAGGACTGGACCAGCGGCATGGTGGCACCTCCGATGATGGCCATGACCAGGCCGGCGGCGCCGTACTTCGTGTCCTCTCCCATGCCCTTGAGGGCCTCGCCGTAGATGGTGGGAAACAGCAGGGAGATGCACGCCGAGAGCATCGCGACAGCGACGGCGCCGACGATATTGGCGCTCACCGTGCTGAACAGTGCCAGACACACGCCGGTCACGCAGGTGACGACCATGAGCCGACGGCCGTCGTAGCGGCCCATCAGCCACACCATGACGAAGCGGCTGACGAGGAAGACGATGAGGGAGCACTGCAGCCAGTAGCCCGCGACGGTGTCCGATACGCCCAGGGTCTCGGTGACGTAGTGGAGCATGTAGGTCCAGATGCAGGTCTGGGCGGAGATATTGAAGTACTGGGCGACCACACCGAAGCTGTAGCGCTTGTTGGCCAGCAGGCGCTTGAACCGGCTCTGGGAGGTCGTGCGGCTGACGGTCTCGGGCGGGCGCTCACGGACCTTGACAGTAGCGATGCTGATGGCCAGCAGGATGTATAGGAAGGCGAGGACGACGTAGGGTCCCATGACGGCCTGCAGCTCGTCGGAGCGGGTGGCGAGGAGTTCGGCCTCGGTCATCGCCTCGCGTTGCTCGGCGGTCGCCGGGTTGACGTTGGGCAGGATGAGGGTCGCGGCGAGCAGGACGCCGAGGTTCGAGCCGATGGGGTTGAAGGCCTGCGCGAAGTTCAGGCGCCTGGTGGCGTTGTGTGCCGGGCCCATGGCCATGACGAAGGGGTTGGCGCTGGTCTCGAGGATCGATAGGCCGGAGGCGAGCGTGAACAGAGCCGCGAGGAACACCGAGTAGGTCATCACATGCGACGCCGGGATGAACAGGAGACCGCCGGTGGCGGCGAGAGAGAGCCCGATAAGGACCCCTCCCTTGTAGCCCAGGCGCGAGTTGATCCACGCGGCTGGCAGCGCCAGGCAGAAGTAGGCGCCGTAGTAGGCGGACTGGACGAGTGAGGACTGGACGTTGTTCATCGAGAACACGGACCGGAAGACCTTGACGAGGGGATCCGTCATGTTCGCGGCAAGGCCCCAGGCGGCGAAACACGCCACCAGGAGGCCGAAGGGGATCGCCATCCCCGGATGAAGGAACCCGCGCCCGGGGGCAGTGCTGTCGCCGGGGCCGGGATCGGTGGAGGTCGTGGGGGGTACTGCGGTTGACATGGTTCTGCTCCGTTGCAGGGGTGGATTCCCGGACGCAGCCGGGGGTGTCGGGTCGAGTGCGTGCGGCTGCGGGTTCCTACAGGACTCCCTTCTTGAGGATGAGGTTGCCATACAGGGCGGTCTCTCCGGTGATGACCACCGCGGCGACGGACGGCGTGTGCTCGTAGAAGGCCATGCGCTCAATGGTGCGTACCACGACCGGCCCGGCCTCCTTCTCGGCCTCGGTCCAGATCTGCTCGTAGACGTCCCACACGGGCGGACGCGGGTCGTCACCGACGGGCTTCATGAGGGCGACCTGGTAGTCGCTGTACCGGTCCAGCGGCATGAGCCGGAGGATCGAGCGCAGCAGGTCGGGGATACCGAGGCCGTCTGCGCGCACCGTGACGGGGTGCAGGTGGTGGCCGGGGAAGTTAGCGTCGGCGAGGAGAATCTCGTCTCCGTGCCCCATTTCGAGCAGGATCTTGACGAGATCAGGAGACAGGTTGGCGGGTATATTGCGGAGCATCATCGCTCCTTTCATCGTGTGGTCGGATATGTGGTCGGTGAGGGGCAGGACGCGGTTGCGGAGCGCAGGCGCTCACGCATCGCGTCGAAGGGTGCGGCGTCTCCGGGCTCGATCCGTTGTGGAGACACCGAGCGGGCGATGACGTCGGCCCTCTCGGAGGGGGCGATGACGCCGGTGGCCTCGAGCTGGGCGAGGATGTTGCCGAGTGCGGAGGCCTCGGTCGGGCCCGCGATTACGGGGCGGTGACAGGCGGATGCAGTCATCTGTACGAGCAGAGTGTTGCGGGCCCCTCCCCCGACCAGATGGATCGGGGCGGCGGGGTCGAGTCGGTCTCCGACGACGTCGTGCAGCAGGTACGCGTAGTTGGCGTGGGCGCAGGCGAGTGACTCGAGGATGAGTCGGACGGTCTGCGCCCGGTCCGTAGGTCGCAGACCGTAGTGCTCCAGGCACCAGTTGGCGATCTTGTCGGGCATCCGGCCCGGGCGCACAAAAGCGGGGTCGTCAGGATCGATGACAGCGCCCAAGGAGTGGACCTCGGAGGCCGCGTCGAGCAGTGCCTGCGTGTCCTCCTCGTCCCAGGCCCGCTGGCACTCCTGGAGGAGCCAGAAGCCGGTTAGATTGCGCAACAGACGCACTCCGCCGTCGGTGCGGACCTCATTGGTCAGTCCGGCGCGCCTAGCGGCGTCCGTAACAACGGGTTCGGGCAGGGTCGCACCGACGAGGCTCCACGATCCCGAGGAGATGAACATTCGCACTTCTTCGGGACCAAGGCCAAGCACGTGGACGGCGCAGGCGGTGTCGTGCCCACCGGGACGGACGATGTCGATCCCCTCCGCCGTCCGGCCGGCCAGGGTGGCGTCGTCGACGATTTCCGGAAGCCAGCCCATGGGGATGCCCGCGGCCATTAGGACGGGTTGGGACCATGCGTCGGCGCCGGGCCGTGCCAGTCCTGTTGTGGAGGCGATGGTGCGTCCCACCTTGGCAGGTGCCCCCATGAGGTGGGCGATCAGGTCCGGCAGCGGGAGGAGCGTGCCCACACGGTCGGTCAGATCCGGCTCCTCGCGCAGGTCAGCGAAGAGCTGGTAGATCGTGTTGATCTGCTGCGGCAGGACCCCCGTGGCCCTCCATGCCGCGGCGGGGTCGAGCCGTGCGTCCAACTCGGCGGCCCAGCGTGAGGACCGCGCGTCGCGGTATGCGCGCGGGGCCCGCAGGAGGGTGCCGTCCGTGCCGAGGAGGCCGTAGTCGACGCCCCAGGTGTCCGTCCCGATCGAGTCGGGGAGGCGCCCGGTGAGCGTGGTCGCGGCCTCGATGCTCCGGCGCACGCCCTCCAGGATGAGTGCGAGGTCCCAGGTGAGGTACCCGTCGCGCTCCATCACCTGGTGGTGGGTGCGATGGACCTCTTGGGTGGTGACCACCCCATCCTGGTAGCGCCCCAGGACGCCGCGGACCGAACTCGAGCCGAGATCCAGTGCGAGGGCGTCGTGCCTACGGTCGTGGCTCGACTCCTGGTTGGGGTGTGCGCCGGTGCTCGTCATCGTGGTGCGTCCATCAGCGGTAGATGGGGCCAAAGGCGGCGCAGGCCCGGAAGTCGGCCCCTTCCAGGTCGGCGGTGCCGAAGGGGATCCAGGCCTTGGGACGCAGGATGTGCTCCCGCGGGATGTTGTGCATGTACACGGGGATGCGCAGCATGGCGGCGAGGGTGAGCAGGTCGGCACCGAAGTGGCCGTAGCCGGTCGCGGTGTGGTTCGCGCCCCAGTTGGCCATCCAGTCGTAGACGCTGGTGTGAGCGCCCGCGCCGGTCAGGCGGGGAACGAAGAAGGTCGTCGGCCAGGTCGGGTCGGTGCGGTCCTCGATCGTGGTGCGGACCTCATCGGGCAGGGAGACGGTCCACCCCTCGGACACCTGGAGGACCGGACCCTGGCCGGCGACAAAGTTGAGCCGCGCCGCCGTGACGGGCATGTCACCGGCGGTGACGAAGTGCGTGGAAAACCCACCGCCGGGGAAGTATTCGCGGGTTGCGGCGTGGAAGGTTGTGGTGGCCAGGTCATTGGCGATGTCCTCGTCGGTGATCTCCCACCAGTGCTTGATGACGGGATGTCCCTGTGAGTCTCGCTCCTGACCGGTGGCGTTGAGGGTGGTGGCGCCGGAGTTGCGCAGGTCAATGAACCCGTCGGCGGCACGACCCTCAAGGGTGTAGCCGGTGATGCGCTTGACCGATTCGGGGCTCCAGTAGGTGCGCACGTCGCTGAAGAGCTGGGGGCGGTGGGTGAGCAACGAGTTGAAGAGCATCGTGATGGCGTTGGCGGCGTCGGCCTCGGTGGCGAATACCTTCTCGGGATGCTTGCCGTTCCAGTCGAAGGTCGTGTTGATCATGGTCTCCATGAGATCGCCATTGGGCTTGAAGTCCGTCCACTGGCGCTGGCCCTGGAACCCCGCGGCGATGGCGTCGTGCCCGCCGGCCTCCTCGACGAAGCCCAGTTCGGCGAGCCTCGGGTTGCCCTCCATGAGGTCGCGTCCGATGAGGATCATCTTGACGCAGTAGTCGAACTGGGCGTTGTACTCCTCCTGAGTCACACGGTTGTGCTCGGGGTTGTGGTTCTCACCGATGCGCAGGTTTTCCCGGGCCCAGTCCAGGGCCTTGTCGTACTCCTCATGGTCGTAGATGCCCTGCTCAATGCGGCGGTCGATCTCAATCATGTCGATGTACTCGGTGCGCATGCCGAGGTAGTCGGCGAGGAATTGCTCGGGCGGGCGGCAGCCGGCGATGCCCATGGAGACGGTGCCGATGGACAGGTAGCTGCGTCCCTTCATGAGGCCGACGGCGAGGGCGGCGCGGGCGTAGCGCAGCAGGTTCTCGACGACGTCGTCGGTGAGTCCGGAGTCCTCGGCATCCTGGACGTCATGACCGTAGATGCCGAAGCAGGGTATGCCCAGCATGTTGTAGGCGCTGGCGGCGGCGGCCAGGGTGACCGCTCCCGGGCGCTCGGTGCCGTTGAAGCCCCAGATGGCGTGGGGGATGGAGGAGTCGAGGTCGAGCACCTCGGTGATGTAGTTCCAGGAGGCGGTGACCGTGAGATCTGCGCAGACGTTCTCGGTGCGGAACTGCTCCTTGCAGGCGTTGGCTTCGCTGACGCCACCGATGGTGGTGCTGGAGATGACGGTGCGTACCGGGGACCCGTCGGGGTACGTGAGACGGGAGGCGATGAGTTCGGCGACGTCGTTGGCGAGCCGCATCGTCTTGTCTTCGAGGGACTCGCGCACGCCCCGACGGCGACCGTCGATCAGGGGCCGGATGCCGATGGCGGGATAGGTGGTGGACATGGGCTTGCTACCTTTCGCTGGGCGTCGGTGACCAGAGACGCGCCTCAATGAGAGCGCAAACAAAGTATGTGCACCGCAAGCGGATGGCGTCAAGTAATTATTCGCAGCGTCCGGTGCTGTAGACATGAGAGCGCAAACATGGCATCGTGGGTGTGCTGCGATCTCGCGGCGGGATGCATCGCCGCGCCGCACCTCATGGAAAGGCTCATCTCGTGCTTCTTCACCACGCCCGCGAGCAGATCGCCGAGGCCTGCGCCCACCTGTCAGCAGACGGCCTCGTCGTGGGCACCGCGGGCAACTTGTCCGTACGCGAGGGGGACCTCCTCGCCATCACGCCCTCCGGCCTGCCCTACGAGGACATACGCCCCGACCTCATTGCCGTCGTCGAGTACGCCACCGGGAGGCAGGTAGAGGGGCCGCTCAAGCCGGCCTCGGAGCTCGACCTGCACCTGACCACCATGCACTCGACCGGGCTCGACGCCGTCGTCCACACCCACTCCCGCGCGGCCACGACCGTCGCCAGCCTGGAGGGAGTCACGGCCCTGCCCGCGGTGCACTACTACATCTCCATGTTCGGCGGGCCGGACGTGCGCGTGGCCGACTATGCGGTCTACGGCTCTCCCGAGCTTGCCGCCAACGTCGCCAAGGCACTTGAGGGACGCACCGCCGCGCTCATGAGCAACCACGGCTCCGTCGTCGCCGGTGCCGACCTGCGCAGCGCCTATACCCTCACTCTGGAGTTGGAGTGGGTCTGCGAGCTCTACCTGCGCACACTCGCTGTCGGTACCCCCAAGCTCCTCAGCGACGAGCAGATCGACACCGTCGCCAGGAAGATTCGCGACACAGGCTACGGCCAGTCCGCCCCTCAGGAGGGCTGAGCAGCCCGCAACAGCCTCTTCACGGCCGCCGGCGGTCACTGACACTTGGTGCCAGGACGTTCTCGGGTCCCCCGCCCATCCGCTTCCTTCCCTTCAGCGGGGTCGGTCGAGATGACCACCGAGGTCGGTCGAAGCTACGTGTCGAAGTCGGTAGAAGTCACACCCCGCGGTGTGGTCG
>NZ_QMIN01000014.1:4566-18928 GCF_003287795.1 Actinomyces sp. Z5 | reverse complement strand
CCTTGGGGGACGGTTTACGACCCCGGGAGGGTCGTAAACCGGCTCTTCGTGTTTGTGAGGGTGTGGTGGTTCGGCTCGGGTCTTCGCGGCGGGTCCTGGGGGTGTTGAGACGCGGGGCCGGGGCGCTGGGTGCGGCGCCATAGGGCGGCCGTAGGGTGTGTTGGGTACGCCCCTTCGGTGTTTACTACTCCGGTTTGACCTCTGCTGAAGGCTCCAAAGCCCTTCAGCAGAGGTCAAACCGGAGTACTAGAGCACGAACCGGAGTAGTAGACGGCCCGGGCCACGGACACGAGGACGCTGCCGACCTCGTCTCGCGGCCCAGGCAGTAGCCGAAGCGCCCGGCCCCCGCCGCCCGACATCCTCCTAGGCCGCCAGAGCCCCGTAGTAGCCCCGCGTACTGGCTAAGCCCGAATCCAGGCCGGACCCAGACCCACGCACTCACCCCCCGCACTGGCGTATACACCAGTCGCCAGCACCACACCCTCAAACACGAAGAACCCGTAAAACGTCCTCTAAGGTCGTAAACCGCATCCAAAGGTCGTGCTCGCCTCGGACGGCGCGGAACGCCGGCGGCCTGCCCCAGTCACAGCACGTCCAGCATGGTGGCGACGAAGGCGTCGTAGGAGTCGGCTGCGGCCAGGCGGGCAACCTTGGCGGGATCCACCAGCGCCTTGATCACCGCGTCGAACACATCTCCGAAGGCGTCGCGGCTGTCCGCGGACAGGCACAGCATGGCGATGAGTTTGACCGGCGTGCCGTCCCAGTCGACGGGCCGATCGGCCAGGCACACGGCAATCGCAGTGCGCGCCGCAGTCATCTCAATCGTGTGCGGAATCGCGGCACCGGAGGTGAAGGCCGTGGTGGACAACCGCTCCCGCTCCTTGACCTGATCCAGGAACTCCGGGCCGACGGCGCCGGCACGGGCGAGCAGACTCGCCGCACTTTCCAGTGCGGTATCGCGGTCCTGTCCGTCCGGGATCCGGGTGAACAACTCCGGCTCCATCACCGTAGTCAGCCAGGCGGCGGCCTTGAACCGCTTGTGGCCGGCCGCGATATCCGCCGTCATCTCTCGAATTCGTTCCAGATCTGCGTCCGTCAGCAGCAGCCCCGTGCGGATCACCGGCACATCGGGCGCGTTCGGCAACGGCACTGTGCTCACAATCAGGTCGGCGGCCAGGTCAGGCCCGACGTCGTCGACGTCCGTGATCACCCGGTCCACTCGCCCGGTTCCAGCCACCGCGATCTCCACGGCGTGCATTAGGGAGACGTGGACGTCGTAGTAGCGGGGAACGACGACGGCTACGGCGACCTCGTCGTCCTGCGCGTGCATGGAGAGCAGGCGGCCGCCCACGTGGAAGGCGATGAAGCCGATCTCGTCCTCACTGACTTGGATGCCGGTCTCCACTTGAATCTGCCGGGCGATGAACACCGCCAATTCGTGCACCAGCGGGTGGGTGTTCTTCACGGACTGCCCCACCGGGATGCGGGCGGAGTCATGGTGCGCTGCCCGCTGCACCAGGCTCCGCACATGCATGGCGAGGAAGGCGATGAACCTGTCGTCCGCGAGGTCCACCAGGTAGTTCGCGTTGAGCTTCGCGACGATCCGGGTGACCATGGCCAGATAGTGCTCGTCGAGGAAGGCCCTGACCTCCGGGTTGGAAGTCTCCTCCGGATAGGCGGGGGCGGCCTTGGTCAGCAGCAGGAGCGCGAGGTAGGCGACCTCCCGCTCCGGCACCTGCACCCCGAATACTTTCGCCACCAGCTCGCTCACCGCGCGAGACACCGGGGCGAGCGCGTCGTCCGGGGGCAGCTGCGAATCGTGAACGGAGCGCCCGTGCCGCACCCGGTCGACCATGATGGCGATGTGGGCGACTAGCTCGTCGGCGGTCCACTCGTTGATGGACAACTGAAAGCCATCCAGCACTTCGCGCAGCTGCTTCTTGAAGCCCAGCAGTTCTGGCTCCCGAAGCCGGTGGGCGACTTCTGCGACGTCGATGAACTGGCGTCGACGCACGGCGGCCCCGGTGAGGATGCGCCGCATGAGACGGCGCTGCGCCGCCTCTTCCCCCTGAAGCGACAGTCGCTCGTGGTCGCGCGCCAGGCGCAGACCGAACTGGGCCACCAGCGGCCTGGCCTTGCCCAGGTCGGCCTCGATTGTGGAGTCGGAGACGTGCAGCTGCTCCGCCAGCTCGAATACGCTCACCGGCCCCTGGGCGGCGACCAATACGCGCAGGATATGTGCCAGCCGGGCCTCGGGACCATCATCCCGAGACCCGGCCGGCGCCGGCCGCATCCGTGCCCGTTCCAAGGCGCATGCATCCAGGCGGTAGCCGGAGTGCGATGCGGTGATGACCCGCCCGTAGCGCTCATTGGCGGCGGTCACGTAGTTGCGGATCGTGCGCGTGGATACCGCCAGCCGCGCCGCCAGCTCGCCGGAGGAGAACGGCCGTGGCTCCTCGGAGAGGATCTGCAGCAGATCCTCGAAACTCGTCATGACGGCTCAGCTCCGCGCGGCGATCCAGTCGAGGATCGCCTCGTGATCAACGGTGTCCAGATCCGTGGCATCCACCTCCAACAGCTCGCCGAGCCGGAAGGTGTCATACCCGCGCGTGGTGCAGCGCCGGTAGAACTCCTCACGGCTCAGCAGGCCGGCGGCCTTGCTGCGATCCGGGAGCGAGTCGCCGCGGTGGTACCGGTCGACGATGTGGCCCAGATGCCGTGAGGGATCCAGGTCCCGCCGCTGCTGCCGTTCAAACAGCACCTCCAGGTCGGCGGTCAGGCGGATTGTCAACGCGGTGGCGCCGTAGCGCTCGCACAGTGCCCGCAGCGTCGGCAGCTGCTTAATGCTGAACGGGTAGTCGGACAGCACCAGCGGACGTTTGGAGTCGTCACTCATGTCGCCACTGTGAGCGTCACGGTTCAACGCGGCTTCAATCTCACCGAAGAAGATCCCGAGCGCCCTGCGGTCCAGGGCCTGCTTCTGCTCGGCGTTGTCGAACCCGTGCTCCTCCCACAGCTTCTCCTTGATGTCGTCGATGGACACCTGCGCGCAACCCGGGAAGCGTTCCCTTATGCGCGTGCACAAGTAGCTCTTACCGGTGCCGGGCAGGCCCGCGACCAGGACGAGGATTGCTCCACTCACCGTCGCCTCGCAGCTCGCCGGGGTCATTCGGGCCGACGCCCCATGAACAACGCGATCTTGTGGGCGACGATCTCACCGACGACGTCGTTGCAGGGCACGATGTTGTTGCGCAGCGAGCTGTTGACCTTGGTGGCCCCGAAGGTCTCCTGCGCCTTGCGGGTCCAGCCGACCAGCAGCTCGGTGCCGACGTTGAACTTGCGGATGCCCTTGGCGGTCAGTTCGGGGTAGTCCGCCTCGTCCACGCCGGTGCCGCCGTGCACCACCAGGGGCACGTCGACGGCGTCATTGATGCGGCCGAGCAGGTCCAGGTCGATCTTGGTCTTCGACTTGAACTGGCCGTGGTTGGTGCCGATGCTGACGGCGAGCGCGTCGCAGTCGACCTCGGCAAGGAATTGCTGGGCCTCCTCCGGCTGGGTGTACTTGCCCTCCCGGTTGCGGATGCCCTCCTCGGTGCCTCCGATCGTGCCGATCTCCGCCTCTACGGAGACGCCGTGCTCATGGGCGAAGGCGACCACGCGGCGCGACTTGGCGACGTTCTCGGTGAAGGGCAGCTGGGAGCCGTCGAACATGACCGAGGAGTATCCGGCGGCGATGGCGTCGCGGATATCGGTCAGATCGGTGGCGTGGTCCAGGTGCAGGGCGACGTCGACGATCTCGTCCTCCGCCATGGCCCGGCACACCGCCACCAGGTTCTTCATGCCCACGTAGCGGGCGGTGCCGGGAGAGGTCTGGATGATGATCGGGGAGCCCAGATCCCGGGCGGCGCGGATCATCGCGGGGACCATCTCCAGGTTGTGGGCATTGAAGGCGCCGACGGTGTAACCGAGGCGCCGGGCCTCGGCGAGCATCGGGGTGATGGGGATATACATTTGGGCGTTTCCTTTTGGGATTGAATGGGTGAACGATTGCTTCGGGCAGTGCGCCCGGCAGGGGCGCTCGTCTAGAACTGCGAGCGCATGACGCGCTTGGACAGGGCGGTCAGCTCGTCGAGCTTCACGGTCCACTGCTGGATGGCGGCGTCGTCGCGGGCCCTGGCGGCCTGCCTCAACTGGTCGTTGTAAAGCGTGAGCAGTGCGTTGTAGGCCGGGCCGAACTGCTCGCGGATCGCCATGGACGCCTCGTAGCTGTCGATCGCGGCGGTGGCGTCGCCCAGTTCCTGTTGGAGGCCGCCGAGCTCGTTGAGGAGCTTGATCCGCGCCTCGGGATCGGCCTGTTCCTCCAGCTGTGCGGTGAGCGCGGCGGCGCGTTCGCGCAGGGCCTCTTGGTCGGAAGCGGTTTGCGCCGCTGGTGTCTCAACCGCCTCGCCCGTCTCGACGGCGTCGGCGGACGCCGTCGACCGGTGCTCGGCCTGCTTCCGGTTTCTGCGGAATAGTCTCATCTCGCCGCCCTCAGAATGCGTTCATGATGGGGCGGACGATGTAGGCGAACAGCAGGCCGGCGGTGATGGTATCGACGTCGGTCGCGGACAAATTGGGGAAGCCCAGGTTCATGAAGGTGGTCACCAGCAGTGCCGGCAGCAGCGTGATGAACAGGCCGTGCACCACGCCGCCGATGATGGCGCCGCGGCGCCCGCCCACGGTGTTGCCGAAGATGCCGGCGGTGCCGCCCGCGAAGAAGTTCGTCAGCATGCCGGGCACGATCACCGCGAAACCGACGGCCGGAAGAGCCACCATGGCGATCAGGGTGCCGATCGTAGTGGTGATGAAGCCGATGACCACCGCATTGGGGGCGTAGGGGAACAGCACCGGGCAGTCCAGCGCGGGCTTGGAGTCGGGCACCAGCTTCATGGAGATACCGCGGAAGGCGGGGACGATCTCACCCAGCAGCAGCCGCACACCGGCCATCAGCACGTAGACGCCGACGACGAACTGGATGGACTGCAGGAAGGCGTACATCATGTAGTTCATGGTTCCGACCTGCTCGGCCACCGGCTCGGGTCCGGCGACCGCCGCGACGATGAGGAACAGCGGAGTCATGACCACGGCGAGGGACATGTAGGTGTCCTGCAGGAACTCCAGGGAGCGGGGGAGCTTGATGTCCTCCGTGGAGGGCTGCTTCTCGACGTTGCGCTTGCGCACGAGCCAGGCGACCCCCGCCTCAACGAGGTAACCGATGGTGCAGAAGTGTCCCAGCGCGATCGCGTCGTTACCGGTGATGCGGCGGACGATGGGCTGGGCCAGGGCGGGCATGGCGACGCAGAAGAAGCCGCCCACCACGCTGGCGGCGAGGATGAGCCCGGCACCGCGCAGTCCGGCCGCGTAGCCGAAGATGACGGTCATCGTGGACATCCACAGCAGGGCCTGACCGGTGAGGAAGATGTACTTCCACGGGGTGAATCGCGCCAGCAGGATGTTGACGACGAAGATGCCCAGGAACGCCAGCGCGATCTGCCCTCCCAGGCCCATGTTGTTGGTGGCGTAGCCGTTGACGGCCTCAATGCTCGGCACGATTCCGGTGGTGTGGAATGCCGCCTGGAACATCACGCCGAAGTACGTCAGTGTGGTCACCAGTACGGCCGATCCCGCCGAGAGCACGTAGAAGCCGAGAATGGTCTTGAACGTACCCATGATGACGGCGCCGACACCCTTTTTCTGCAGGATGAGGCCGAGCATGGCGATCAAGCCGATGATGATCCCGGCCTGGGTGAGGACGTTGTTGATGATCCAGTTGATTACGGTCATGCTCGGGCCTCCTTCTCCTGCACGACCGGGAGTAGCTTCTCCGCGATCTCGGTCTTGTCAACGATGTTCTTGAGGAATACGAATGAGATAGCGGGGTCGAGCTCGTACTTCTCGATCGTGGGCTTGAAGTTCTCCGCGGAGACGATGATGTCCGCGCGCACGCCCGGGATTCCGGAAATGGCCTCGTGTCCGAGGTTGGCGCGAATGCCTGCGTCGGCTAGTACCTCTTCCGCTTCCATCTGGCAGGCCAGGCTGCTGCCGAGTCCGGCGCCGCAGATGAAGTAGATATCGAGTGGTCTGGTCATGGGATACTCCTTCGTGTCGTGACCTTGCCGTTTGAAATGGGGTGGGTGCCCCAGCTCGGGTCAGTCCTCCTGCCGGAGGATTCGCTGAAATTCATCGACGGTTTTCGCCGCGATGAGCCGCTCCTGCTTCGGGCGGTCGCCGGCTATGGCGACGAATTCTCGGAGCGCTTTGAGGTGGGAGTCGTCGTCGACGGCCGCCAGGCAGAAGACGATGTCGACGGGGTCGTTCTCCGGGTGATTGAAGTTGACGGGGTCCGCCAAGGTCATGACGCTCATGGCCTGGCGCACCACTCCCGCCTCGGGCCGGGCGTGGGCGAGAACCAGGTGTGGCGAGAGCACGATGTACGGGCCGAACCGGTCAACTGCGTCGATCATTGAGTCGATGTACGCGGCGGTGATTGCACCGTCCGCGAGAAGCGGCTGGGCGACGGCGGCAATCGCCTGTTGCCAGGTCGCCACGTGCTTATGGATGATCACGTGATCATCGGTGATCAGGTCGGTCAGTGCTGTGCTCATGCGTTTGGTCCTCCGTGCGCATGAGTATCGGAGCCGGCGGCGTGAGCTGGCCAACAGAAGTTTTTCCGCCTGTGGGTGCCTTGGCGGAAAAAGTGGGCGGGGGCCGGTGCGCCTCGTGGGGGCACCAAGTGATTCCGACCAACCCGGGCGGGTAACCCCTGCCGACCTCGGCGAAGGTAGCGGGAGGGTCAGCGCGGGGCCGTGAGTGCGGAATTCAGCTCAAACGGCGGATGACCCACTCGGTGCTCAGCCGGGCGACCTCACGAGCGGCGTCCTCGCCGTCGGCCTGTACCTGGTACAGGCGGCTGCCCTCCGGCAGGAGCGGGAAGGCCTCGGTGGCTGCCTCCGCCGTGTCCGGGAACTCCTCGGTCAGCGCGCCGTGCAGCATGAGGATGGGCCAGGGCAGATCCGCCATGGTCTTCTCCGGCGTCTGCAGGGAGACGTCGGCGAGCGTCTCCTTGCTCAGCACGTCCCACTCGCGCGAGTTGGGGTTGTCGTCGGGCAGGCGGGTCAGGCCGTGCCGGTCGAGTTCGTCGAGCTGTTCGGGGGAGAAGACGTTCTCCCACAGGATGGACTGCGGGCCGACG
The DNA here is from genome assembly GCF_003287795.1 of Actinomyces sp. Z5. Classification (NCBI taxonomy): domain Bacteria; kingdom Bacillati; phylum Actinomycetota; class Actinomycetes; order Actinomycetales; family Actinomycetaceae; genus Actinomyces; species Actinomyces sp. Z5. The sequence continues at coordinate 11,697 of NZ_QMIN01000014.1, read as the reverse complement.
ACGGCCCCGGCGACGACGGCGGTGCGCACCTGCGCGGGACGGGCCAACAGGGCGGCCGTGGCGCCGAAGCCGTTGGCGTGGATGGCCTGGCGGACGTAGCCGCGGTTGGCGAGCCAGGCGGACACGGCCTGCAGGTCCTCGATCTCGCCGGCCAGGGTGATCACGTCGTCGTCGGACTCACCCAGGCCGGAGAAGTCGAACTGGAGCGTGGCCAGGCCGGCGCGCCGGTACTGCTCGGCAAGTGCGTCCAGCCGATGGTCCAGGCCGTGGCGGTCGGTGAGGAAGTCGTGGGCGAGGATTACGACGCCTTCTTCGCGCGGCGGAACGGGACGTCCGGAATTGATGGCTTCTTCGTCGAAGGCATCGGGGTCGAAGGGGGCGGCGCCGTCGGGCAGGTGCATCGTCGCGGCGAGATTGATGCCGCGGGCGGTGTCGATGCGCAGATTCGGCATAGGGCAAAACTAAGGCACGGCCCGACGCAAGTCACGAGCATGGAGCGCTTCGCAGGAGCGATTGCGCTGGCAGCGTGACTATGGCGACCCGGCGTCAGCTGCAGCCGGGTGGCCGATGCCGCATCGGTGCCCGTCCCACGGATGGGACGGGCACCGACGCGCAAGCCGGTAGGCGGCCAGACGGCCTCGCCGGCACGGGCTCAGTACGAGGAGGCGTCGTCGTCGGTCTCGGCGGCGTCCTGCGCGTCCTCGGCGTCCTGCGCGCTCTCGGCCTTGAGTGCCTCGAAGGCGGCGTCGACATCCCCATCGGTGATCTGCGCGGGGGCGGAGGCGCCGGGCAGGGCGGCGTTGCCGCCGGCCTTGAGGGCCGCCAGACGCGCCTCGGCCTCCAACTGCTGGTCGGAGGACTCCAGCTCGGCGAACTGTGCCTCCAGCGAGGCCCCCGCGATCTCCATCTGCCCGGCGGCCTGCGCCTCGACGCGGCGCACCTGGTCCTCGTAGCGGGACAGCTCGCTGGTGGGGTCCATGATGTTGATGGAGCGGATGGCGCCCTGCACCTTTACCTGGGCCTCGGCGTTCTTCTGCCGGGCGACCAGCTGGTCGCGCTTGGTCTGCAGCTCACCGAGCTTGGTCTCCATCTGCTGCAGACCGGTCTTGAGCTGGTCGACGACCTGCTGCTGGGAGGCGATCATCGGCTCGGCCTGCTTGGCCTCGTTCTCAGCAGCGATCTGCTTGGTCAGCGCGATCTTCGCCAGGGAGTCCCACTTGTCGGCCCCGGCGGCGTCCCCGCCGGCACGCAGCTCGTCGGCCTTGCGGGAGGCGGCCAGCGCCTTGTTGCCCCAGTCCTTGGCCTCGGCGACGTCCGCGTCGTGGTCCTTCTCCGCCAACCGCAGGTTGCCGATTGTCTGGGCGACGGCGTCGCGCGCCTCGGCGATGGAGGCCCGGTAGTCGCGCACCAGCTGGTCGAGCATCTTCTCCGGGTCCTCGGCGCGATCGATGAGGGCGTTGATGTTGGCGCGGGTGAGCTGGGCGATGCGCCCCAGGATCGACTGCTTCTCAGCCATGTGGTTTCCCTTCGTCGTGCTCGCCCGACGGCCGGGGAGCGAATGGTATGGGTATGGATGCCCTTGCGGGCTGTATGCGTCCACCTTATGAGCAGACTATGCGCATAGGCGCAGCAGCCGACGGAGTGGGTCTGCCGGCGCCGTCACCGGGCCATACTTCCAGGAAACCGCGCCCGATCGTCGGAAAACGACCGGCATTGTCGACGACGATTCCTCTATCCGGCCCGTCTGTGGTCCGCCCACGGTGGGGCGTGCCGACGTGTGGTGTAGCCCCGAGGCGACGCGACCAGCCGATTCAGAAACGGCCGCCGCCACCACCGAAGCCGCCCCCGCGGCCGCCACCGAAGCCGCCCCCGCGGCCGCCACCGAAGCTGCCGCCTCCGCCGCCGAAACCACCTCCGCGGTGGCCGCCGCCGAAGGAGCCTCCCCGTGGGCCGCCGAAGCCGCCACCCCGTGGTGGCTGTGGCGGGCGCGGGCCGCCGCCCCAGCCGCCGTAGTTCCGGTTGCCTCCCAGGAGGATGCCGCCGAGCACGAGTGAGCCCAGGTCGATGCCGCCAGAGCTGGAGGACCCGCCCGACCCGGAGCCCCAGGAGCCGGATCGCCGCACGTCGGCCTCCGCCTGCGCCTGCGCCTGTGCCACCAGCGACTCCCCGGAGGTGACCTCGGCCAGGGCCGCCGTCGGGTCGGTGTTCTGCAGGGAGGTGGCGGCCGCCGCGTGCCGGGAGGCCTCGGCCAGGGCGGTGCGTGCGGGGGAGCCGACGGCGCCGCGATAGCTGGTGATGTAGGAGGTCACCGCGGAGATCTGCGAGTTGAGCCGCCCCAGGCGAGATACCAGGGAGGCGCGGGCACGTGAGTCGTTCTCCTCCTGCTGGCGTGCCGGCGCCAGGGCGGCGTCGAGCGCCGATTCGGCTCGGGCCAGGTGGTCCAGGGCGGCCAGCGGGTCGCCGTCGGGATTCGACGCGGCGCGGCCCTCGGCCACGGCCGCCTCGGCGTCGGCCACCAGCGGTTGCAACGACGCCGCGGGCACCTGCCCCGCCAGCCGCTGGGCGTCCACCAGGTCGGCGGAGATCGAGGCGATCGCCGTCTTCAAGTCGGCGTCGGCCCGCTCCAGCCGCTCGCGCACGCCGCTCACCTGCCCGGCGAGCTCGCCAGCCTGGGCGATTGAGGCCTGGGCGATGCGCACCTGCTCGACGGCGGTGGACTGATTGCCGGCGTCCATGCTGGCCCGGGCCTGGTCCAGCGCAACGCGGCCCGCCTCTACCAGTTTGTGGGCGCGCGCGGGCGCCTCGGAGATGGAGGTGAGTGCGCTGTCGGGGTAGGTGGCGTGCAGGGTGACCAGCAGCGTGTCGGCCGCGGCGATGGCCTGCTCGGCCTCGTCGGCGCGCTGGGCGGTCTCGGTGATGGAGCGTGGCAGGTTCTCCTCGATGCCGCGCCGCTCCTTGAAAGCCGCCTCCTGCGCCTGGATGGCGGCGGTGGCCTCGTTGCAGCGGGACAGAATCTCCTGACAGAGCTGCCGCTGGCGGGTCTCATCCCCGGGGGCGTCGTCCAGCTGGCCGCGCAGCTCGAAGGCCCGCGCCACCTGCTCCTGGGCGGCGGTCAGGGCGGCGGTGAAGTCATCGGTGGCGGACAGGCCGAACTGGGCCTGCGCGTAGGACAGCTCCTCGGCCGCGGAGCGCACGGCGTCGTCGGTGCTGACCAGGGTGGCGCCGGCGCGGGTGCGCAACGCCTCCAGAGGCTCGGCGGGCTGGACGGCCTTGCCGGCGCCCTTCTTCCGCTTGCGGCTGCGGTTGTAGGCGACGGCGCCCACGGCGCCCGCACCGACGACGGCCAGGCCCACTCCCAGGGCGGTGCCCGAGCCGCCCGAGCCGGAGCCGGCGGCGTCCGCGATGGCGGTAACCGCGGCGTCGTAGTCGCCGTTCCTCAGGGCTTGTTGGATGTCGCCGCGTACGGAGTCGAGTTTGGAGTCGGACCAGACGGAGTCGTAGGCGGAGCCGCCGAAGGCGAAGCTGTTGGCGCCGTCGGCGGGCAGGTTGATCACCAGCAGCAGGTCGGTGGTGTCGAACCCGGAGGCCTCCCAGGCCTTGGCGGCGTACTGCTCGGCGGTCTGGGAGTCATCGCTCATGGTGACGATCCACAGGCCGACGCCGTCCTCAGCCAGCTCGTCTACGGCCGCCTGCGCGGCGTCGTCGTCGAGGATGCCGGCGTCGTCCGTGACGTGGTCGGCAATGCGGGTTGACACCTCGGCGGGTGCCACCGCGGTGTTTACGGCACCACCGGTGCCACCGGAGGCGGTGGCGAAGGCGTGAGGCCCGGCATATGGGGCGGCGGTCGCCGTCGCCGCGGTTCCGGCCGCGCCGACGAGCAGCACAGCGCCGAGCACGAGCCGGACGGCGCGGCGTGCCGCGGGCGTGCTCAAGGAGGCCGCGGGTCTGCGGGTCCTGCAAGAACGATAGGTGCCGGCAGAGGCAGTGGCGCCCGTGGACGGGCGGGCATTTGATCGCATCGGGGACATCGTCCCCGCTAGCAGGCGCGGCGGCAAGCGGTTTCGCCCCCGGCACGCCATACCGACCGACCTCGGCCCGTAAGATCAGCCGACCTCGGTGATCGGGCGGGGTGGGGAGTGCGACCGTGCGTCTTCCGGCTCACAGCTGCGACGTCGGGCTTGCGCTGACCGCGCTCGCGGCTTCAATTGTCCCCATGACCGACGCCACCGTCCCTGTCGACGCCGCGGCTCTAGCCGCCGTCCCCACGTCCACCGCCCCGATCATCACGGTGATCGAGCCCGAGCCGCAGGCTCCCATCGGCCGCCTGCGCGAATGGCTGGCCGCGGAGGGGCTTACCCTGCGTATGGTGCGCCCCGAGGCCGGGGATCCGCTGCCGAGCCTGGACGACTTGGGTGATGGCCTGGTGGTGCTCGGCGGCCCCATGAGCGCCCACGCCGAGGCCGACCACCCCTGGATCACCCCGCTGCGCGACCTCCTGCACGGCGTCGTCGAGACGTGGGTGCCCGCCGTCGCCATCTGCCTGGGCGCCCAGATCGCCGCCGAAGCGATCGGCGGGACCACCGCCGCGCCCTCTCCCTACGGAACCGAGCGCGGCGTCGTCGACCTGGAGCTTAAGGATGCGGCCGCCGCCGACCCCCTCTTCTCCGAGATCGTCGATGAGGCCGTCCGCGCGGCCGTGCGCGCAGGCATCTCCACCCACGACGGCACCCGGCTGCCAGTGCTCGTCTCCCACGACGACGGCGTCGTGAGCCTGCCCGCGACGGCCACGCTGCTGGCCTCCTCCGCGGGCGCGCCGGTGCAGGCCTGGCGTGCCGGCCGCCTGCTGGCGCTTCAGCACCACCCGGAGTCCACGCCGGTGCGGATGGAGCGGGTGGAGTCGCGCATAACCGCGTGGAAGCTGGGCGCGGTTGACGACGTGGAGGAGCTGAAGCATCTCTCCGACGCTGATCTTCCTGCCGAGGCGCTGGCCGCCGGGCGACGCGTGCGCGCCGACGCGGAGCGGGCCGAGCCCGTGGTCCAGGCATTCGGGCGGGCGCTCGCCCGCGTGCTGGCGCGGCAGGCCCGCGCTCATCGTCTGCACAAAGCTTCGGCGAACGTCTGAATCGGCGGTATTGACCGGTCCTCAGGGTATGGGGCTAGACGTCGATTACGCGCAGCAGCTGGGGGTCGGGGAGGCGGCCGTTGATGATGTAGTCGCGGAAGACGGGAACGGCCTGCTGGCCGGTGAAGATCTCCTCGGGGTGCAGGTGGATGGTGTAGGGCTCGGGCGAGCCGTTGTCCCAGGACAGTGGCACCCACCGGTCAGGGTCCGCGACGGGTTCACGGGCCAGCACGTAGTGGATGTAGCCTCCGTCCGGGTTGGGGACGCGGGCCTCAATCGTCAACGCCCGATTCGACCCAGCCGCCTGCATATACCGCATCTGCTCAGGATCATCATCAGCCAACTCATCAGGAAACCTCACCCTCTCCGGCAAAGGCTGAACACCCAAAGCAAACCGAGGACCCCGGTAAGAAATGTCGGGTAAGTCAGATCATGCGCGATGTCGTCGGCTATCATCTCCGGAGTCTGACGAACCTTGAATCGCTCCCCTCGCCCGTGACGAGCATCCACATTCCAAGTTACGAAGTAATTCACTATTCGCTTCCTTTCATGCTCTGAGGCGGTTGGTCAGTATTGTCTGGGTGCTTGAAGGAGTTCGACCTCGGTGATTTCGATGACGCGTCCGTCCGGCAGCGTCACCCGGGCGGGGTTGTCCGGCGAGACCAGGCTGTCGAACGGCTTCTGCTGTACTCCCCGGCGTGCACTACCGGACTTGAGTCAGGCAAGACAGGGCGGCCCGCCCCAGGAGCGTGTCAGCGCCCGGGGCGGGCCACCCTGTGAGGAGGTGGGGGTTCAGGCGTTCTTGGGCCAGGTGTCCAGGATGGTGGGGTAGGTATCGGGGCTGCCGTAGGTGAACACCGCACCGTTAGCGGTGGGGTAGGAGGCCGTGGCCAGGGCACCGGCCTGCGCCCAGTGCGGCGAGGAGGCCGGGAAGAACAACTTCCACCCCTGCACATAGTCATACGGCTCAGGCTCATCCCTGACCGGAAAGTCCTCACGAGAAAGGCACCCGATCTCCGGCTCCAGGATATCCGCACCCATGGCGACCAGACGATCAGCCAGCGACTCATCACCGACGAGCAGATCAGCGAACTCACTACTATGAAACCTGAGGGTCACGTGACCCTTATCGGGTTGCCAGCCACCAATCATTACCATGATGGAGGCGCCCTCATTGCGTTCCACATCACCAGAAAACAGCGAGAATATTGCTCCGGAGGTCCTGGGTTCGATGTTGGCGTGCATGACGGCGAGGAACTCCTCCAGGGTGGTGATCTCTGGGTTTGCCGCGGCCTTCGCCTTAGACATGGCGGTCTCGCGCCACGGGTTCAGGGTGGGGTGCAGGCCCCGCAGCTGCTGGATCAGCTCCCAGGACCGCGCAGCCTCCTCCTCCATACGCTCCTCCTGCCCCGGACGATGCATCCTGAACGAAAGCTCCCACTTCACGGCCATCAGTAGGTGTCCCTTCCCCCGTGTTCCTTGTCTCGGCCAATGGTATCAGAGGTGAATGCGTCTGGTGTGGGTTAGAAGTTCGGTGGGGTGTGCACCAAATCAATCCCAGCAGGGAATTTCCCCTGGCTCTGCATCTTGCGCAGAGCAGCGAGTACTTCTGGCTCTGCTACGTGCCAGCATATGGGGGTGTTAGCGCCAACGGCTCGTACGGCATCAAGTTGCCCAGTCGCCGACTTGACCATCTCATCGAGGACGTGCTGTCCAAAACCGTAGTCGAGAAGGTTTGAATACCCTAGACCTTTGGCGTCGTGGAGGATGTCGTCGTAGTAGCCGTCGAACTCCACGCCGTCGACGTAATAGGAGTCCTCAATAGTCACGCCGGTGACCTGCTCCTCATACGCCTGGGAGCGATTAGAGTTACTGTAATTCTTACCCGGCCCCCACTCGCCCGGACCACCATCACTAGCACCACGGGTGGGCTTGCGCACACCCGGATAATGAATCCCGTCCCGCGGCGCATACGGACAATCCTTACCCTTGCCTCGGCGTTTGCTGTC
>NZ_QMIN01000014.1:0-4556 GCF_003287795.1 Actinomyces sp. Z5 | reverse complement strand
GTTAGCGGTGGGGTAGGAGGCCGTGGCCAGGGCACCGGCCTGCGCCCAGTGCGGCGAGGAGGCCGGGAAGAACAGCTTCCACCCCTGCACATAGTCATACGGCTCCGGCTTATCATTGAGCGGATGATCCGAGCGGGAAAGGCCCCCGATCTCGGGATCCAGAATGTCTGCCCCCATGGCAAGCAGACGATCAGCCAACGCACCGTTGGTGGCGATAAGCTCAGCGAACTCACTACTGTGGAACTCAAGCAATACGCCACCTGTGTCAGGCTGCCACCCGCCGATCCTCACCATGATGGAGGCACCGTCGGCCCGGTCCACATCCCCAGAAAACAGCGCGAACATCACACCAGACAGGTCAGGCTCGATGTTGGCGTGCATGACGGCGAGATACTCCTCCAGGGTGGTGATCTCCGGATTTGCCGCAGCCTTCGCCTTAGACGTATCGCTCTCGCGCCACGGGTCCAGGGTGGGATGCAGGCCCCGCAACTGCTGGATCAGCTCCCAGGACCGCGCAGCCTCCTCCTCCATGCGCTCCTCCTGCCCCGGACGACGCATCCTAAAGCCAAGTTTCCAATTTGCCGCCATCGGTGGGGTCCCTCCTCGGTGTTCCTCTGCCCTGCTTAAGGGTACCAGAAGCGAATGCGCTTGGCGTGGTTTAGAAGTTCGGTGGAGTGTGCACCAACTCAATACCAGCAGGGAAATCCCCAGCGCTTTGCATGTCTTTGAGCAGGTCGAGCATTTCGGGTTCGGCCACATGCCAGCGTATAGGCGTACTGGCGCCAACCGCCCACACCGCGTCAAGTTAATCATTTGCTGAATCAACCATCTCGGTAATGACGTTGTCGCCGAATGGGGTTTTGGTGAGGTTGTAGTAGAAGCCCTTGGCGTCGTGGAGGGCACCGTCGTAGAAACCGCCGAACTCCACGCCGTCGACGTAATAGGAGTCCTTCACGGTAACCCCGGTGACCTGCTCCTCATACGCCTGGGAACGAATAGAGAGATTGTTCTCCCCCTCACCCTAGACACCTCACCGCGGGCTGGCCTGCTCCAAACCGCTTTCGAAGACGGTTGCCTCTGTCTGGCGTCATTCTGCAAGGACCTGGGGGATAGCCTCATCCAAGTACCAGGTCCAAAACTCTCGACGCGCCTCCACATCAGTCTCCTCAATCGGCTGCCAATTCAAAGCACCCGCAGCTGCACTAGCGCAGCTATAACTCGGCTCAAGCGAGTCTGGCAGCAGCTCATCGTCGTCCGTTTCCGGATCCGCGGTATCGTAATCAGGGTTACGATAACAGGCAGATATCACTGTACGTGAAGCGGCGTCAGCCACAAAGGTGGCAGGCTGAACGATGGCATCAAATGACGAGACACTGTCAAGAACGTTGTCCAAAAAGGTTTCCGCGCGCCACTCCGCCTGCTCTGGGTCGGCTTGCTCGTTGACGAGTTCTTGTGCGAGCGTAAGCATCTCGCTAACCCCTGCGTCACCAGGGAACCCCCGGTCCCAGATGTGCTGGACTCGCTTGACGCACAGAATCGCCAACTCTACACGACGCCGATAAGTGGCGTCATCGTCGTCAGGGTCCTGCATTGCGGCCCAAATACGTCTGCGCACACCAAGCGGTAGGATTGCCTCGTCGCTTGAAGAAAGCGCGGTTCTACCAGCAGATATTTCCCGATTGAGGACAGTCGTGTCGATCATGTGAGTTCACCTTCCTTGAGTGAGGCATGTTATGTACAAGGACGTATTACGGCACCTCTGTTTCGTTAAGGTTTGACGACGCTGCCATCCGGACGAAACAGCCAAGTGCCCCTCGGGTCCGTGACGCGCCATTCGCGCCCTTCGTATGCTGCAAGCTTTCGGAAGTATCCCATGCAGTCAGGGCAGATGTTTTTGGAGACGCCAATGTCCGGTTCCTTGGCGATGAGAGACTGTTGGCGCTCGGCGTGCGAAGCCTTGCACTGACCTAAAACGCCATGATCTCTGCCGCCCATGTCCACCGGCGGATGCCCGATTTCTCTTTGCTTGGCAAGCACTTCGTCGACATTCGGCTTATGGAATTCGGAAGGGCGATTGCCGCCCCATCCGCTTAATGTTTTGTTGTGGTCGGATGAAACAGCCTTTGTCCTGTTCCTTTCGGTCTTCGGCAGTTGGCGTTTTGCGTCTTGCGCTCTCCGGTAAGCAGCTTGGGACTTTGCGTTAGGGCTATTCCGCGATGGCCCGCTCTTGCTCTTACCGCCGATCACGGGCTTCGGGTCGACGGTTTTGGGCTGGGGTTTGGGCTGCGGGCTACGTGGCGACTGGCCGCCTTTACCGGCGCCCTTGCCGCTGCTGCCTTTACCACCGCCTCCGGCTCGGGGTGGGGTTCGGCCGGCCCGGGGCGTGCTGGGCGTGCGGGGTGTGTGCGGGACCGGGCCCATGTTCGCCATGGCGGGGTGGGGGCCCAGGCCCTTCAGCCCGTCGGACAGGTTGTCCATTAGCGTGGTGGCTCGTTTGAACACGTCCCCCAGGCTGGAGGCGGACCTGACCACCGCGGTGACCTCACGCTCCAACCGGGTAGCCCACTTGAACACGTCCGACGCCAGGGAGGGGATCGCCCAGATAGCCGCCACCCCCGCAGTCACCACGGTGGCGGCCAGCTTGGTGGTCAGCTTCGCCAGCACATCAGCGATCGCATCACGCACCATCTCATGCACGATCTGCACGATCACCGACGCCACCGTCAACCCCTTGGAGATACCCCCAGCCAGGGAGGCCGCCAACGACAACCGGGCCGCGTTATCCGCCTGAAACGACTTATACGCATTGACCGCTTCGGAGGACTGCCCGCCCAGGCGCACCTGGATCGAGTCGGTTAAATCCACGCTGCACGCATTCAGCTTGGTGGCGATGTTCGCCCACGTGTCCGCACCCGCAGTCACCTGGCCCGGATCACCAGTGAGCTCATACAACCAGGTCTTGAGCGGATCCAGGTGCTCAATCGCCCACCCAATCGCACTGCCCAGCACCTCACCGATCGGATCAGTAACCAAAGCGACCGTGTCGGCGACCGTGCCGAACCCCGCCAGCGCGTCATCCACCCACGAATCCGTCTTCAACGCATCAACAACATCCTGGCCATCCTCAACCAGACGCAGACCCGACAACCCCGTCGACGAATCCTCCGCCTGCGCAACCAACGGATTACCACCACCGGCAGACGACCCACCACTGGCACTGCCGCCACCGAACGACCCGCCGGAGCCACCAAACCCGCCACCACCGGCGTAACCACCACCGGCAGACGACCCGCCACCGGCGTAACCACCGGTACCGCCCCCGTACTCCCCAGCAGGCAAACCACCAGTACCCGCACCCGCACCGTCACCGCCGCCGAAACCACCACCACCGCCGGCGCCGAAGCTGCTGCTACTACCAGCAGCCGTAGTGGCGGTAGCAGTACCGGCGGTGGCGGTAGCAGTGGTGCTGGTGGTGATGGGCTGGCCGGTGGCCGGATCACCCATCAGCTCAAAGTACTTATTCACAGGGACCCTCCAATAAAGCTACGAATTCAGGAACAGCAGCGACGCCCCAGTGCCGGGGCCACCGGCTACCAGCCGCTCAGCGCCCGGGCCCCGGCAGCAGCATCGGCGTCGGTCTCATCCAACTCCTGCGCCACAGTGCGCAAGTCCATGCCCGCCTCCTCCACACTCTCACCCGTACCAGCAACCGCGCCATTGACCGCCGTAGACAACAACGCATAAGCCGGCACAAACAAGGGCGAACACATCACCCCGAACGCGTCCGAGGCCAGGGCCTGCCCTGCGGCATCCAACGCCACGTCCACACCGTCAGCCACCCCCAGGGCGTCACCACCACCCGAACGCAGCACACCGGTATCAACCTCAACACCAGCAGTCACAATCATCAACTCCCCACGCACCGAAACGAAACGAACACTCACTCAGGCAAACACCAGACAGCCGCACGACCTCAACGCCGCCCCGACCCGCCAGGCCCATCCCAGCCCGCAGGCCGCACCGGCATGGGCGCCACCCCCCACGCAGGCCGCCCACCAGACGCGCCCCCGGCAGGACCGGAGGCGGCCGCGCCCCCACCGGCCCCACCGCCGGTGGTGTCCTGCTGGTAGGACTCCAGCACCCGGCGGCCCAGAGCCGAGTCCGCCCCCAGGGTCTCATCCACCACCAACCGCACCTGCTCGGTCGCCCGCCGACGCGCATCCGCCAAAGCCGCCATCACCGCCTCCGACAGGCCCCGCAAAGACAAGCCCTCACTAGCGGGCAGGAAGGTGATCCCCACCAGCCGGCCCGCCACATCAACCTCCACACGCACCTCACGACCCCGCGAAACCCCCCGAGCCCGGATACCCTCAGCCCGCTCCTGCATCCGCGCAGCCGCCCGCGCATCCCGCCGAGACCGCTCCACATCCGCACGAATCCGCGCCAAACGCGCCTCCAGCGAAACATCCTCCACACCCGCGACGGTAACGACCCCATAACACCCACGCCAGGTCCATACCCGTGACGCTCGCCACATTTCACCGCGAGACCACCAA
>NZ_QMIN01000111.1:35356-35432 GCF_003287795.1 Actinomyces sp. Z5 | reverse complement strand
AAGACACCCGTGCCCACAGCGGCTGGCCCAGCCACCGGCACTCCTTCACCGGCGACCACAAACAAGGTAACGGGCA
>NZ_QMIN01000111.1:35094-35346 GCF_003287795.1 Actinomyces sp. Z5 | reverse complement strand
TTCTTCCCGTCGCCGGTCAGGGCCGTGGCCCAGTGCTCGGCCTTGCCCACGTCAATACCGACGAAGACCTCCACGTCCTCGATATCCATCTTCCCGCGCGTCTCTCTCGTGCGTTGGTGGGTCAGCCTGTCAGGCAGACGGCCCCGCACCCACGCCTGCGAAAGGACTCGCGTCAAGCGGTCCGTTCCCCTAATCAGCGCCTCCCCTCCGCCCGCCACCATGGGTGACTTTCGCCCCCCGGATCATTGCATA
>NZ_QMIN01000111.1:0-34829 GCF_003287795.1 Actinomyces sp. Z5 | reverse complement strand
AAGGCTGGGCCGGACGAACCAGCTAGAACACCCCGACACGCCGGTCTAAAGCAACACGTTCGCGCCTATAACCCTCGCTCGCTGCTGCGAACGACGAACGGCCGCCGCCCGCCTGGGCAACGACCGTTTGTAGGGGTATTCGGCCTGGCGGCCTCTTACTCCCTCCTCTGCGAAGATCTCATGAGCAAGCTCATGGATCTTCTTATCGTCGGGGTATTCGGCCTGGCGGCCTTGTTACCCCTTCCTCCTCGGACGCCTCACGAGCAAGCTCGCGGGCGTCCTCGTCGTCGGGGTGGCGGGATTTGAACCCACGACCTCTTCGTCCCGAACGAAGCGCGCTACCAAACTGCGCCACACCCCGTGTGCGGCACGACTATAGCCGCCGTCGCGCCGGTGGGGGAAATCGTGTCTCTGAGGGGTCGGTCACCTGCCGGGCCACGGGAGAGCGAGATCACAGGTTCCGCGGCTGTCCTCTGACGGCGTCGGGGCCCTAGCCGGCGGGGCGCAGCGTCAGCAGCGTCGCCTCCGGGCGACAGGCCACGCGCACCGGCGTGTATGGGCTGGTGCCCAGGCCGGCGGACACATGCAGAAACATGGCGTCGGCCTCCCGGCCCTCGGGGTGGGCATCCGGCCAGTGGGACAGGCCCGAGGCGCGGCGGCGGTCCAGGTCGCAGTTGGTCACCAGCGCCCCGTAGCCGGGCAGGCACAACTGCCCGCCGTGGGTGTGCCCGGCGAAGGCCAGTTCCACGCCGTCTGCCACCATGGCGTCCAGAACCCGCCGGTAGGGGGCGTGCATCAGTCCCAACCGCAGCGGCCTGCCACTGCGGTCGAGGACCGGCTCACCGTCGTCGGCGCTCGGGACCACCAGGGCGGGTGGTGGGAAGGCGTCCCGATCCACATGTGGATCATCCACCCCGACCAGCTCGACACGGCGGCCACCGACGTCGAGGGCGCCGCGGGCATTGCTCAGATCGACCCAGCCGGCGCCCGTCTGCAGGTCGCGAACCTCCCGCCAGGGGAGGGGCTCGACGGCGGCCTCCTGCTCGGGGTCATCGCCCGAGCGCGGGTCGCGGCGCAGATAGCGAGTGGGCAGCTTGAACACCGTGGTGCGGTAGTCGTGGTCGCCCAAGACGAAGGCGCCCGGCAGGTGCGCGAAGGGCTCCAGGGCCCGGCTGAGCGGCTCCAGGCCGCTGGCGAAGGACAGGTTGTCGCCGGTGTTGACGACGACGTCGGGGTGGGCTTCCGCCAGGCCGCGCACCCAGGCCACACGTGCCTCGGTGTGATCGGTCAGGTGCAGGTCCGACAGGTGCAGGATCGTCAGCGGACGCTGGCCGGCCGCCAGCACGGGCACGTCCACCCGGCGCAGCACCGGCAGGCGAGCCTCGATCAGGGCATAGCCGAGCAAGCCGGCGCCGGCGGCCAGACCGCCGAGTACGGCGTTACGAGCCGCGGGCATATCAGTCCTCGTCGTCGGAGTCGTCGTCGCCGTCATGGGACCCGGCGGAGTTTTGCTGCGCCTGGCCGCCGTTGTTTGAGTTACTGGATGTTGGCGCACCGGCGCCCAGGCTCACCTGGTTGAAGGCCTCCACCGGCTCGCCGGCCAGGGCCGCGTCCATGTAGGTCTTGAACATGGGCGCTGGCAGGTCGGCACCGTACATGGTGGCGTAGTAGCGCCCGCCGATGTACTGGTGATTCATGGCGTAGTAGCCGTCGGAGTGGCCGGCCCAGATGGCGGTGGCCAGCTGCGGGGTGTAGCCGATGAACCAGGCGTTGTCCATCAAGTCGGTGGTGCCGGTCTTTCCGGCCGCCGGGCGCCCGCTCAGGGCGGCCCCAGGGCCGGTGCCCTTACTGGTCAGCACCGACTGGAGCGTGAGCGTCACCTGGTCCGCCGCGGTGGCGCTCATGACCTGGCTGCAACTGGCCGACGGAGTGCTCATCTCATTGCCGTCGGCGTCGATGATCGAGTCAATGGCGACGGGGGTGCAGTACACGCCGTGGGCGGCGAAGGTCGCATAGGCGTTGGCCATGGACACCGGGGTGGTCTCGGTGCCGCCGAGTACCACGGACGGGTAGGGGTCGACTGGATCCCCGTTGGCCTTGGTCACGCCCATGTCGGCCGCCAACTGGGTCACGGAGCACACGTCCATCTGCGCCAGCATCTCCGCATAGCCGACGTTGATCGACATGGCGGTGTCCTCAATCACCGTGTGTCGGCCATTCTCGCTGGGGTCGGCATTCTTGGGCGCCCAGGCCTCCGGATGGAGGTCAGGGTCGCAGGAGATGGTCCAGTCGGAGGAGTAGAAGGTGCGCGGGGTGGTGTTCGTAACCGTGTACCCGGAGCGCCCCTCCTGGTACCACTGGGCCAAGGCGAAGGTCTTGAAGGCCGACCCCGGCTGGAAACCATTCGACTCCATGCCGCCGTGCAGGTAATCCGCCGAATAGGAGATCTGGGTGGCGGTGGGGTCGGAGCCGGTGGCGTCGCCGTAGTTGGTGTTCTGCGCCATGGCCAGGATCCGGCCGGTGCCCGGCTCGATCGACACCAGGGCGGACTTGACGTTCGACGGGTCGCCGGTGGGCACGTAGGCCTGGATCGTGTCGTTGGCGTTCTTCTGCTTGGCGGGGTCCAGCGTGGTGGTGATCTCCAGGCCGCCGCGCAGCAACAGTTGGCGTCGTTCGGCCTCGGTGTCGCCGAAGATGTCCGAGTTCTCGATCTCCCCGACCACGTACTCACAGAAGTAGGCTGCCGAGCCTGCGGCCCCACAGCCTCCCACGGAGTCGGTGACGTTGAGCATGTCGGCGATCTGGGTGTCCAGACCCGCCTGGTACTCGTCGGCGGTGATGAACTCCTCCTCGTACATCTTCTGCAGCACCCAGTCCATGCGGCTCTTGGCCTTGTCCGGGTACTGGACCGGGTCGTAGGCGCCGGGGGCATTGGTCAAGCCGGCCAGCAGTGCCGACTCCGCGATCGACAGGTCCTTGGCCGAATGGGAGAAGTAGTGCTGCGCGGATGCCTCGACCCCGTAGGTGGACGGGCCGAAGGAGGCGATGTTGAGGTAGCCCTCGAGGATCTGCTGCTTGGAGTACTTCTGCTCCAGGGTGAGCGCGTACTTGATTTCTCGCAGCTTGCGGGCCGCGGTCGGCGCCTTGGCGGCGGCGATGGCGGCGTCGTCGTCGTTCTGCAGCCCCGCCTCGACCAGGACGTTGCGGACGTACTGCTGGGTGAGCGTGGAGGCGCCCTGTGAGCCGCCGTTGGCGTTGGAGACCACGGCGCGGACAATGCCGGCCGGGTCGACGCCCTTGTGCTGGTAGAAGCGCTGGTCCTCAACCGCCACGATGGCGTTCTGCATGCTCGGGGCGATGTCGTCCAGGGAGACGACGATGCGGTTCTCGGCGTAGAACTGGGCGATCTGGCTGCCGTCGGAGGCCTTGATCACCGAGACCTGGCTGGGCTCGAGGACGTTGAAGTCGTCGGGCAGCTCGTCGAAGAGCTGGGCGGAGGCGTTGGTGATTGCGGAGGCGACGCCGACGGCGGGCATGGCGAAGCCCGCCGCCAGTACTCCGCCTGCGCCGGACAGCAGCAGGAAGACCAGCAGCATCGCCACGACCTGGGCAGGGGACGATAAGGACCTGCCGCGGGAGGAAGACTTCGACATGGTGCCCACACTACGGCGAAATGGCGTGTTTGTGCACCGGGCTACGACGAACAGCGGCTGGAAAACGCCTTGGAGGCGCCGGTGCGTGGTGGTCGTGGTGTGGTCGACGGCCGCATGGTGGGGAGTGCGGGGGTGCTTGGTCGGCGCACGAGCCCTTGTGCGGATGCCAATTTGGCAAATGACCATCGGTTGGCATACCGTCTACGTGTGATCCGGCCGACATTGTAGTCGACCGCAGCGGTAGGGGAGTGAGAAATGACGAGCGACCAGACTTGGGCGGCCCGTGCGGCCTGCGCAAGCGTCCAGCCCGACCGGCTGTTCGGCAAGGGGGCGGAGCAGCGCGACGCCCGTTCGCTGTGCTTCACCTGCCCGGTACGCATGGAGTGCCTGGCGGAGGCCCTGGACTCGGAGTTGAGCTTCGGCGTCTGGGGAGGGCTCACCGAGCGTGAACGTCGAGCGCTGCTGCGGCGGTTCCCGGAGGTCACCGACTGGAGCGAGTGGCTGCGCCGCGAGGACGACGAACTGGTCGCCGAGATTCATGCCCGACGCGCTCCCCGCATCCTCGCGCGCGTGCGGTGACCGGCGCCGGTGTTGGGCCCGCGGTAACTGGGTCCGCAGCGCGCCCGTGTGTGCTCGTTGCTTTGCGGGGCGGAATGCGCGGCCACGCCGCCGCTGGGCTTTCGGCTGTGCTTCTTGCCCCATAGGCTTTAGGTCATGACCGACGCAACAAGCAACAGCAATGCCCCGGGAATTACCCGGTGGGAGTACGCCACCGTGCCCCTGCTCGTCCACGCCACCAAGCAGATCCTCGACCAGTGGGGCGCCGACGGCTGGGAGCTCGTGCAGGTGGTTCCCGGCCCGACCGGCTCGGACAACCTGGTCGCCTATTTGAAGCGGCCACTGGCCTGAGACGTGGTTGCGGTCGGCGGTCCGGGTAACCGCGGTCGGCCGGACCGCCGACCAGTTCGAGCGGCCGCGCCAGCAGCAACGAACGCCGAAACCGGCACGTCATTCGTGCCGGTTTCGGCGTTTTATCCGCGCCGAGCTTGCGGCGAAGGAGATGCGGGCGTCAGCGGGCGCGACGACGCAGGCGGTCGACGTCGAGCAGAGTGACGGCGCGCCCTTCCAGACGGATCCAGCCGCGGGAGACGAACTCCGCCAGCGACTTGTTGACCGTCTCGCGGGAGGCGCCGACCAGCTGGGCGAGCTCCTCCTGGGTGAGGTCGTGCGGCACGTGCACCCCGTCCTCCGTGGTGGAGCCGAAGCGGTCGGCGAGGTCCAGCAGGGCCTTGGCGACGCGGCCGGGCACATCGGAGAAGACCAGGTCGGCCAGGGCCGTGTTGGTACGGCGCAGCCGCTGGGCCAGGGCGCGCAGCATGTCCTTGGCCAGAGTGGGGTGCGTCTCGATGAAGCTCATCAGCTGGGTGTGCTCCAGCGCCAACAGGTCGGTGGGGGCGACCGCGGTGGCCGTGGTGGAGCGCGGGCCCGGATCGAACAGGGTCAGTTCGCCGACGACCTCGCCGGGGCCGAGCACCGCGAGCAGGTTCTCCCGCCCGTCGGCGGAGGCGTGGCCGAGCTTGATCTTGCCGGATAGGAGGATGTACAGGCGGTCGCCCGGGTCACCCTCGTTGAAGAGGATCTCGCCGCGGCGCAGGGTGGTCTGCGTCATCATGTTGCGCAGCTCTTCCCGCTCCTCCGGATTCATCCCCTCAAACAGTGGGATCTTGGAGATGATGCTGTCTTCCACGAGGGTCCTCCTGTGGTGTGTAGTAGGGCGGGCCCGGGAACGAGCGGGGCCTCTTACGTCATATCCTAGCCACGGCTTGTGACCTGTGGCACGCCGACGAGCATTGTAGTCTCACTGTGTGCCAGGTCAAATCATCGAGTCATCGGCCACGTCGACGGGTCCGGGCGGGTCGACCCCTAGCCCGGGCGCGCCGGTTCCCACCCCGGGTGAGCCAGACGCCCCGAGTGACGCGGCCGCCCGGCGGGCCGCCGCCGTCGACGACGTCCTGATCGGCCTGTACCCGGACGCCCGCTGCACCCTGGACCACGACAGCCCCTTTCAGCTGCTGGTGGCGACGGTCCTGTCCGCCCAGACCACCGACGCCCGCGTCAACACCATCACCCCGGAACTGTTCGCCCGCTACCCGGATGCGGTCGCGCTCGCCGGCGCGGACCGGGTCGACCTGGAGGCGCGGCTGCGGCCCTTGGGCATGCACCACACCCGTGCGGCCCGACTGATCGCGCTGGGTGCCGAGCTGGTAGCCGCTCACGGCGGCGCGGTGCCCGCGGACCGGAAGGCGTTGGTGGCCCTGCCCGGAGTGGGGCGCAAGACCGCCAACGTGGTGCTCGGCGACGCCTTCGGCGTGCCCGCGATCACCGTGGACACGCATGTGGGCCGCCTATCGCGCCGCCTGGGCTGGACGACGGCGCGCGATCCGCTCGCCGTCGAACGCGATCTTGCCGCCCTGTGGGAACCGGCGCGGTGGACGGGCGGGTGTCACCGGCTCATTGAGCACGGGAGGACGGTGTGCCGCGCCCGCGCTCCCCGCTGCGAGGCGTGCGCGCTGAACGCCGCCGGGCTATGCCCCCGGGTGGGCGTATGAACGACGTCCTGCGGCGCGCGCCGGTCCGCTGCCTACGGATGGAGGAGTGCACCTGGGACTGGGCCTGTCGGGGCGGGGCCGCCAGCTCGGTGAGGAAGGGCAGCAGCACGTCAACCAGCCGCTCGGGTGCCTCCTCCTGCGGGAAGTGCCCGACGCCGCGGATGGTCACCTGCTGCAGGACGCCGACCACATGGTGGGTGTCGCGGGCGTGGGCCCGGGCGGGCTGCACCGGGTCGAACTCGCCCTGCACGGACAACACCGGCACCGTCGTCGGCCGGTTCAGCGCCTGCACCTCGGCGCGCGTGAGGGTGGAGCGGCGGGTGCTCTCCAGTGCGGAATGCGCCGCGCCCGGGCGCGCCAGCAGTGCGGCGTAATACTCGGCGCCCTCGGTGACCAGCGGGCGCGTGGCCGGGGCCGCCCAGGAGCGCAGCAGCCGCTCGACGCCCGCCGTCGTCCGCAGGCTGCGTTCGGGCAGCAGGGGGACGTTGAAGAACAGGTGCTGCACCGTGGAGCCCATGACGGTGCGCATGGGCAGGGAGCGCACGGCCAGAGGATGCGGCGCCCCAATCGGCACCAGCCCCACCGTCAGCTCTGGTTCCAGGCTGGCCAGCGTCCAGCCGACCTGCCCGCCGAGCCCGGCGCCGACGATGATCGCGTGGTCGTGCCCGAGCGCGCGCACCACGGCGGCGACGTCGCGAGCGAGAGTGACCAGGTCGTATCCCGACGGCGGGCGGTCGGAGCCGCCGAAGCCGCGCAGGTCGACGGCGATCACGCGGTGGCCTGCGTCCGCCAGCGCCGGGATCACATGTCGCCACGTCCACCAGCACTCGGGGAAGCCGTGCAGCAGCAGGACCGGGTGTCCGGCCGGCGCGGCCGTCTCGGGGTTGCGTGCCGCCGGTGAGGCCGGGGGCGGGACGGCGGAGGCCAGCGGAGCCTCGGGGCCGGCCAGGACGACGTGGAAACGAGTACCGCCTGCGGTGACGTGGCGGTGGGTCCACGGTCCGGGACGAGTCACGGTGGCTTGCACAGCGGCAGCCTACTGGTACTGGCAGGACATCCACGCCGAGGTCGGTAGAAGTCACGTGCCGAGGTCGGTCGATATGGCGCCGCTCGTGCCCTGCCGGCCGAGGCGCACTCGACGGTTGCGTGCCATCAGCCCCAGATGTAGCGTTAGCGCACCCTTCGTATGGCTTATCGGTTGAAGAGGAATGTGAAGCGAAATGGCTCCCAAAATCGTGTACGCGTCCAAGACCGGCAATGTGCAGACCGTGGTCGAGCAGCTCGGATTGCTTCCCGAGGCCGTCAAGATCGTGGACGGGACCGAGCATGTGGACGGCGACTTCGTCCTGTTCACCTACACCGTCGGCAAGGGGCAGATTCCCAAGCCGGTGCGGGCATTCCTCGAGTCGAATCCGGGAGTCGTGGCGGTTGTGGGCAGCGGTAGCACGGCCAAGAGTCACATCGACACGTTCAACTTCGCGGCGAAGCGCGTGAGTGAAACCTATGGGGTGCCGGTCATTGCCAAGTTGGATGGCGTGGGCACGAGCGAGGATCTCGAGGTAATCCGCGCTGGTCTGGCGGCGCTCTAGCCCGCGGTACGTCCCGGGGTCGGCGCGCACACGTCACCGGCTCTTCTGGTTTGTGGGTGCGGCGGGTGCCTGGTGGAGGTCGCTCGCTTGGTGGGTTGGTGTTGTGTGGCCGGGCGCCCGCCGCCGCGGGGGCGGAGTGATGCTCCTATGGTTGTCAAAATTGATGACAAACACCGCCCACGGCCGCGGGAGTCGATCTGACAGGCGCATGATTCCAACGTTTTGTTCGCGGCCGCTGCCGCCTCCTACCTCGTTTGTCATAGATCTGGACACTTCGGGCCGCC
Source organism: Actinomyces sp. Z5 (assembly GCF_003287795.1). NCBI lineage: Bacteria > Bacillati > Actinomycetota > Actinomycetes > Actinomycetales > Actinomycetaceae > Actinomyces > Actinomyces sp. Z5. The sequence continues at coordinate 26,694 of NZ_QMIN01000111.1, read as the reverse complement.
ACGCACGCGACTCGGCGCCAACAGAGAGCCACCGACAGCCGGGCCCGCGCCATTCCCGGGCCCCCTACTTGGACCGCGATTCTGCGGTTGGACCGCCTGAGAGTGCGTCTGGGGCGGTCCAAGCGCAGCCAGGCGGTCCAAGCGCAGCCAGACGGTCCAAGTAGAACCCGGTGCGGGGCGGCCGACCGAACCGCAAACAGGCGCACACCCCAGGCGCCACCCCCAACCCCCGCCTCCACACCCGCAAACCGGAAGAGCCCGCAATCCCCGGCCGGCGGTGGTTCGTAGGACGGGCGTGATGTCGATTTCCGACCTTGGGGTACGATTCACGACCACCCCGGGGTCTTAAACCACCCCCCAAGGTCGGAAACCAGCACATCGCGCCTGAGCTTGAGGGTGCGGCCGCCCAGAACAACGCTACGGAGACCATCCTCGGGCACGGCAGGCCGCGCGCGGGCGCGGGAGAGGTCGTCCTCGAGCCGACCAGAACACACCACCAGCACACCCAAACACCAAGAGCCACCAATACCGAGGGCCGACCTGCGCCCGCGCGAGGGCCGATCCATCCCCGGGCGAGGTTCATGCTGTGCTCGCGGAGCGCTCGGCTGGTGGCCGCGGAGCGAAGTGGTTCAGGCCATCAGTAGCGAGGCCGCCACGTAGACGGCGGTACCCCCGACCAGGGACAGGCCCATCGCATGGCGCCACAGGTGCAGTCCGGCAGTAGTGCCGATACCGACGACGGCGGGCAGCCAGGTGGCCGGGGAGGTGGTCACGCCGTCGAGCGTGTAGGCCACCAGCACGATCATGACGCCCAGTGGCATGGCGTCGCCGAGGAAGGTCAGCAAAGGTACGCGGCCGCGGCCGCGCAGGAGCACGAAGGGCGCGATACGGCAGGCGAAGGTGATCGCCGCCACCACCACGACGGTCAGCGCCAGCTGGGAGTTGGTCAGCATCAGCGCGCCTCCTCGCCGGCGGTCCGGGCGGCGCGTTGCCGCCAGGTGTACAGCGCGATCAGTGCGACGGCGAGAGTACCCAGGGCGCTGAGCAGGGCCGCCGATCCGCCCACCGCCAGTCCGACTGCGCCGGCCACGAACCCGATCAGCAGCACCGCCAGGTCCGGGTGGGAACGCCAGTTTTCAATCGCCAGGACCACGAACAGCGCCGTCAGCACGAAGCCGAGCAGTTCCACCCGCTCCCCGACCAGGGCAGCCAGACCCGTACCCGCAAGCGCCCCCGCCGTGGTGCCGAAGATCCACGCGCAGTGGCTCATGACCTCGACGGTGACGATGTAGCGCCCGCTCATCGCCGTCCGCTCCCGCGAGGCCAACAGGGCGTACACCTCGTCGGTGATGGCATGGATCGCATACAGGCGGGTGACCAGGCGGCCGCGCACCCGGTCCAGGGGAAAACCCAGTCCGTAGAAGACGTGCCTGCCGGAAACGAACAGTGTGGAGGCGGCGATCGCCGCCAGCGGCTCCCCGGTACCGGCCAGCGGCACCAACAGCATCTGCATGGTGCCCGAGTAGATGAGCACGCTCCAAAGCGGCGCCCACCACCAGTTCAGGCCCTCGGCGACCAGTAGCAGGCCGGCCGCCAGGCCAAGCGTGATGTAGCCGATTACGACCGGCACGGCGTCGCGGGCGGCGTCGCGCCTCGTCACCATCGGCAGCGACGCCGGGCGGGACGCGGACGCCGGGCGCGGGCCGGTGGGGGAGGTACGGGGAGCGGGCACCGGCCCAGGCTAGGCCGCCGACGGGCGCGGGAGCGCCGTTGGTTTCATGGTGAGACCGCGCCGCTGTTCGGGGCCGACCTGCCTGTGGGCGGCACCGCTGCGGGACGCATCGGTGTTGGGGTCAGTCGTTGTGACGGCCGCGATCGATGATCTCCTGCTCGCGGCGACCCGCACGGCGGGCGTTGTGCGAGACCACGCCAACCATGATCATGAACATACCGAAGGCAACGAACTTGCCGCTGACGGCGTCCGCCCAGAAGTAGCTGGACAGGGAGGCGCCCAGGTTCGAATGTGCCGTGAGTCGGTCCAGTAACGGCCCGATCGAGCCGTTCATCGCCGTCGGTGCCACCAGGAACGGCACCCCGACCAGCAGCGAGACCACGCCGACGACGAAGGATCCCAGGCTGGAGCGGCTCGCCGTCCACAGGGCGATGGCGAGCACGACGGCGCCCGCACCCAACTCCAGCAGCGCGCGCACCGGCGTGCCGAAGCTCAGCGGGGTGGCGCCGTCGACCGCGGCGGCGGCCCCGTCGTGGAAGAGGTACCAGGCCAGGGGAAGGGCTACCACCCAGACCAGCACGCCGGCCCAGTGGGCGGCTGCGCGGGACTTCGGGCGGCCGACGACGCTGGAGCCGTCCAGCAGGATGTCGTCCTCCGTGCGTGCCTTGGGGGCGCGCGGCTCGGGTTGCTCTGCGGCGGGGCTGGCGTCTGCCTGGGTGTCGGGCGGTAGGTCCGCGGTGTCCTGTGAGGCGAGCGGCGGTTGAGCCGCCGGGGCCGGGGCGGGGTCCGGTGGGAACAGGGTGGAGGTGGTCTTCTCCTCCGGCGTGCTGGAGGCGGCGGGGATGGCGTCCGCGGAGGCGGCGGGGGTGGCCGCGAGATCGGCAGCGCTGGGCTCGGGCTCGGTGGTGTTCGGTGCGTCGGGCGTAGGTCCGTCGGCCGCGGCGTCGCCCGGCGCGGATGCGCGGGCCCAGGCCGTGGATTCGAGATCGGAAGCGGTGGCCTGATCCTCGGGGTCGTTCCCGGCGGTGGTGTCGGTGCTCATCGTGACCTCCTTTTCCGCCCACGGTAATGGTCGGGTACCCGCCCGCGGGGAGGCGTGCCGGGCGGGGGCCGAAAGTCGACCGAGTTGGCAGGTGGGACGGCGTCGGCGGAGGTCGGGCCTGCTGCGGCGCCTTACACGTGCGGCGGTGTCTCGCGGGAGTGCAGCTCGGCGAGTTCGCCCGCCCGCCCTCGGCGCCGGGCCAGGTGCGCGCCCCACCCGACCGTGACCAGCACCGTGCCCGCCAGCAGCAGGCTGATACCGGTCGGGTCGTGGGGAAGCAGCCGGGCCAGCAGCCCGGCACCAGGCAGCTGCGGCCACACCTGCGCCAGCATTGCGGGCAGAGAGAACAATGCCAGCAGCGCCCCGGTGACGCGGGCCCCCAGGGTCGATCGCCCGGTCAAGGTTGTCCCCAGGGCCAGCAGCACCAGTGCCAGTGCGGGCTCGAGCAGGGCGCCTCCGAGCGACGCCCCCGGGGACACCAGGGGCGCATACCCGACCGCGAGCAGGGCCAGGCCGGCTCCCACCGCCACTGCCGTAAGCGGGAAGGAGATCACGTGGTCGCGCCGCCGCGAAGGCGGGGCCGCCGGGGTGACCCCCAGTTTCCGATCGCTTGCACCAAGCCTTACCGATAGGCGTGCCTCCGCGCGCCCCGCGCGGCGGGCCCGGCGCATCCCCCAGGAACCGCCCAGCAGCAGTCCCGCGACGATGAGCACGGCGCCGGTGGGGATCAGGGAGCGGGCCCACTCGAAGGGTGCGGCGGCGGCGCGCTCGAGGCTGAGCAGGATGATTGCCTGCGCCACCAGCGCGACCACACCGCCGACCAGACCGCCCAAAGAGGAACGCACCGCGAACAGCCACTGCGCCAGGGCGGACAGCAGCAGCGTGAGCAGCCCGAGCACGATCATGCGCAGCAGCTGGCCGGCGGTGGAGGCCTGGGCGGTCGCACCAGCCAGGGCGAGCGTCAGCGGCGGCAACACCACGCCGACGGCGGCGGTCAGCAGGTAGTCGCCGCGGCGCGAGCGCGGCGCCTGGCGGACGCTGTCGGGATCGGGGTCAGGGGCCGACGGCGTGGGGACGGCTCGCCCCGATGACGCCGTCGCGGGGGAGGACTTGTCTTGCGCCACAACCGGATTCTAGACGATTGGCGGTTGGCCGTGCTCGGCGTCGTCCGCTGGCTGAGGTGTAGGGGTCTCCTCCTGTGGCATGACCGTGGCCGACGGGGCAATCGGTCGGCGGGGGGATTCGGACGGTGTCGGAGATGTTTACATTCCCGTTCATGAGAACGAAAATGATTCACAATAAGGTTGCTGCTCCGCTTGCGGTAGCGGCAGTCGCATGCCTGGCATTGTCTGCGTGTACCGCAGTCAGCGACAACCGCAGCGGCTCGACGGCGTCGGGCGGTACGACATCCGCCATCCCGGTGGATGCGCAGAGCGCTCCGCCGGTACCCGCAGGCCTGGAGACCTTCTACAATCAGAAGCTCGACTGGAAGGAATGCGACGACGACGCCTCTTTCCAGTGCGCCACGGCGAAGGTTCCGCTGAACTACGACGAGCCCTCGGGTAAGACCATCGACTTGGCGTTGAAGAAGCTCCCCTCCACGTCGGGCAAGCCGATCGGTACGCTGCTGACCAATCCCGGAGGACCCGGTGGGAGCGGCCTGGAATATGTCTCGCAGGAGGGAGTCTTCTCCGATGCGCTGCGAGCGGGCTATGACATCCTCGGTTTCGACCCGCGTGGGGTGGGTGAGTCCACACCCCTGACCTGCCTGAGCCCCCAGGAGATGAATGAGGTGGCCGAGGCCACATTGCAGCAGAAGAGTTCCGGAGCCACCGGCGAGCAGCAGGACAATGATGCCGCCGATCCGCGGCAGGGCTCAACGCCGGTGGACTTTGAGGAGGAGACCGCCGAGAGCACCGAGCAAACTGCGGCCGAACTGGCCGCCAGGTGCAAGCAGTACTCGCCTGAACCCGATCTGATCGACCACATGGACACCGCCTCGGTGGCGCGTGACATGGATGTGCTGCGGGCGCTATCGGGTGATGCGCGCCTGCACTACTTGGGAACCTCTTACGGGACCTACCTGGGAGCGCGCTACGCGGAGATGTTCCCCGCGAACGTGGGCCGGATGGTGCTGGACAGCGCGCAGGACCCCTCACAGGAGAATGCGGACAACGTGGTGCAGCAGGCGGAGGCCATTGAGAAGAGCCTGCGCGCCTACGTCGAACACTGCCAGGCGGGAGAGGACTGCCCACTGACCGGGGATGTCGACTCCGGCGTCGAGCAGATCAGGCAACTCATTGAGAAGGCCAACACCACGCCGCTGCCGTCCACTCTGGGCGACTCCGTAGACGGGGCGACGCTCACGAAGACCCTGATCGACATGATGTATGACAACAGTGCATGGGACCTTCTGACCGCGGCGCTCAGCCAAGCGATCAAGAACAATGACGGTACGGCCCTCGCCGTGCTGACCAATCCGTCACTGGTGGACGATGAGACGGACCCGCAGGAGCTGGCTGAGAAGGAGGCCCGCGAGGCGGCCAATGAGAACGCCATCAGCGCCATCGACTGCCTCGACTACCCGGTCCGTGGAGACGAGTCCGAGTGGGACGAGCAGGCGGCCAGAATCCAGGAGGTGGCGCCCACGCTCGGCACGGGGCTGACCTACCCCGACGCGTTCTGCAAGGGCTGGGGACACCACACCGATAACCAGCCGGGTGAGATCCGTGCCACGGGTGCGGCACCGATCCTCGTCGTCGGCATCACCGGAGACCCCGCCACCCCGTACCAGTGGGCCAAGGATCTGGCCGCCCAGCTGGACTCTGCCCGCCTGCTGACCGTCGAGGGCAACGGTCACGGCGCCTATAAGCGCAAGGGTGACTGCGTGGACAACACCATCGACAACTACCTGCTGCGTGGCGAGTTGCCGGAGAAGGACTTGACCTGCAAGGAGGAGATTGAGCAGTACTACTGAACCCGGGCGGGGCGGGTCGGTTGAACGGACCCGCCCAACCACCGCTGTGCAATGTTCAGAAAACCATAGAAGTTGAACCGATCGTTGAAAGTGAAGCATCTGATGACTGAGTCCAGTCCAACCTCCTTCTCACTCACGCGCCGCTCTGCCGTAGCGGCTATCGGGGCCGCGCTCCTGCTGCCATTGGCGGCTTGCGCGGGTGGCAATGACTCGCAGAGCAAGAGCCCGGCGTCCACATCGCCGACCCCCGAGTCCCCCACGGGGGCGCAGGACCCGCTAGGCAGTCTGGCCGGTGGGCCGTCGTTGTCCGATGAGCAGTACGAGACCGTGGTCGAGGGGGTGTCCGCCTGGGTGACCCGTATCTGGCCGATCATGGGGCCGGTGTGGCCGGGGGTCGATTACACCAGGCATCGGATCGTGGCCATGCAGGTCGACGAGCAGTTCAAGGTGAAACGTGCGTGGGCGATCTCGGTTGACGGTCAACGGGAACTCAAGGCCGACGAGTACGCGAGCATTGAGGTGCCCACCTCCTACGGCAAGGTCACCTTCGAGGACCAGCCGTCCATCACCCTCAACCTCGGTCAGGCAGCCACGGTGGGGGTTAGCGGCAGAGAGGGCGGTGGGGCCGCCGCGGGTATGAACTCCACGCCGTCCGTGACCGCCACCGGCGCCTCGGAGCCCGTCGCGGATCTGAAGGATCCGGCCACCTACGCCTTCGCGCTCATGACCCACGAGCTGGTCCACTTCTACTATCAGGGCGAGATCAATGTGACCGCCTCCAGCAGCAGGGACACCCCCTACCCGTACCAGGCGCAGCCCCGCACCCTGCGGCGCATGATGCTGCACCGCTTGCGCCAGGCGGCAACGGATGCGGACAAGCGGTCCGAGCACTTGGGGCACGCCCGCTACTGGATGGACACCTGGAAGTCGGAGTTCGCGGGCGAGGCCGAGGACATCCATCAGTACGACATCGTTGAGGGCACTGCCCGGTACGTGGAGTACATGGCGCTGTCCATCCAGGAGAATCAGTCCCCTGAGCAGCTTCAGACCCGGCAGGCGGCGCTGCTGAAGGAGGAACCGCTGGACGTATCGGTCGACGTGGAGTCCTATGCATTCGGATTCATCACCGGGGTGCTGCTGGACGCGGTCAAGCCCGACTGGAAGAACGGCTTCTACACCAGTGGCAAGACGCTCACGGAGATGCTCCTGGAGGACGTGGCCCCCGTTCCGGAGGAGGTGGACCCCGAGGTCGGTGGTCAGGTTGACGAGGCGATCAAGGAGGCCGACCAGTACGTTGCACCGGACATCAAGAAGATCGACGACGCCGAGGCGGATACTTCGGTGGCCTACCTGCACCTGCCCAAGTTGGATGAGATCGGTTACGGCGGTTCCTTCGTCTACAAGGACAAGGTGGTGCTGACCACCACCATTCTGGTCCTGAATGGTGAGGGGCAGAATCTTCAGGTGCTGGGAGTGCCGACCTTCACCGGCGCTGACAAGGAATCGCTGAATATCCCCTTGATCAACGCGCCGCACAGCTACGCCGACGGCGTGCTCACGGTCACGGGTGATGAGATCACCGGAACCATCAAGGCCGAGAAGACCACCGAGAACGGCAGGGAGGTGTTTGTCGCCAAATAACTCTTGGTGGGGAGCAATACGGCCCGCGTCGCCCAGAAGCGGGGCGCGTATAGGGGGGCGGCCGACGGTAAACAGCGGATGAGCATGGGACACGGTGACGGGTAAGTCCGCACCAGAACACCTCGCACCGACCGCCGCCGCGGCGGTCGGCCAGCAGGACCGAGTGTGGCGACCGGAGCGACATAGCTCCTCCAGGGTCCATTCGAGGTTCATTCAGCCCGTGCCCGCAGCCGTTCGGCTTTGTGCTCCCGCTCCCAGCGGGGAATGGGTCTGGCCGTCATCGCCAGCAGCGCCAGCACTCCCAGCGCCGCCGCGACGATCGGCCCCCAACTCGCCTGGCGAATCCCGACCCCGGAGATCTCGGTCATGAGCGAACCGAGGCTCAGACCCAGCACCACCATCAGGGCGATGCGGGCACGGGGATGCCCGAGCCAGACCGCCACCGCCAGCCCCAGGATCAGGGCCGTCATCACCGCGGTGGTTACCGTCGCCGTCGCCACGACCAGTCGATGGGTGTCGGCGACGCCACTCCCATCCAGTTCACGAGCAATGTCGTCGATGGCCGCACCGCCGAACAGCCTCAGCGCATTGGCACAAAGAAGCGACACCACCAGCACCATGGCCACAATCAGCTCCGGCGGCCGCCGACGGCGCACCTCGGCCTCAGTCCTGCGTGCCCGTTGCAATTCGCCACCGGAGTCGGGTACCAGGCGATCCAGGTTCAGCACGTACAGATCGCCGTCGGTGACGATCCGGTCGCCACCGCCGTTGCGGTGGTGGTAGGCGGTGAAGAAGTCCGGCCATATCTCCAGCGAGGCGGCATCATTGGCCCAGCGGACGTCGTCGACCACATAGTCGCGCTCGACGTCGATGTCGGCGTCGATCTTGTGCGTCACCTGGAAGGTGAGGGTGGACAGCCCCACGGAGCGGTCGTAGGTCGCACCGGCCAGCCAGTCCACGCGGCGGCCGCCGGGCATGACCCAGCCCTCGGGCACACGCCAGAACCGGATGTGATGCCGCTGGGCCGGGTTGCCCTCCACCTCCTTCTGGTAGGCGAAGTCCTGCTTGTGCCCGAACAGCAGTAGGTCGGAGACCGGTGCGGCCGGGTAGGAGCGGCGCAGCAGCGAGGAGACGACGATCCCCCATGCCGAGCGCAGCGTGATGGGGTCGGCGCGCACCCAGCCGGCCTTCGTCATTGCGGCATGGATGTCCTCCTCGTCGCCTAGCACGGCGAGGTTGACCGGATCGCCCAGCAGACCGTCGGCGGTACGGGTGCGGCCGATGAAGTAGTCGGGCACGTACAACCAGGTGAGTATCTGATGCAGGCGGGGCAGCGCCAGATAGGACAGCACCGCCCAGAACAGCACGATGTTGACTATCGCCCCCGGGCTCAGGTGGGTGCCCGAACCGAGCAGCAGCCATGCCAGCCAGAGCGTGGCCAGCGCGGCGACGGCGAAGAAGACGGCGTCCAGGACGTCGTCGAGGCCCCAGTCACGGGCGCCGGCGGCCAGCACCTTGTCCGATCCCGCCGAGTAGACGGGCGGGGAATCAGGACGGGGGCGAGTGCGCACCATCGGTGCGGCGGCGCCGCTGCGGTCGGCCTGGGCCGGTAACGCGCGAGCATTTCGTTCACCGGTCATGTCCCGCACAGTACCGGACCTATGACATCAGACAGCACCGGTCGCTTCCTTGACAAGCTGCGCAGGCCTTGCGGGGCCGAGGCCCGAACTTGGACGGCGGTGCTGGGTGCCTGTCCACTTGACCGCCTACTGCGCCGGTTTGTGCTCTGCTACGCCACTTAGCGGTCTGTTGAAGGCCTCCGAGGTATACAGCGGACCTCTAACCGGCGTACCAAACGGCGAAGTGGCGTAGCAGACGAGTTCTGCGGCGGGCACGACGGATCCGTCGCGCGTCGTCGTCGTAGTAGGTCGCCAGCCAGGAGACACGACGTGCCCGTAAACGCCTACGAAGCCGTCTTCTATCGAAGCGAGTAACCACCCGTACGCAGCTACACCGGGTCTCCGGCGAGTAGGACTGTTAGCACTCGGGGTGCGGTGAAGCGGCGCGGCTGTGCGTCGGGATTGAGTGTCCGCAGGACTCCCAAGTCGACCAACTGCCCCACCAGACCATTGGCTCGCCCGTAGGACAGTCCAAGTCGCTGTGCCACCGTGCGCACCGTGAAAGACGGCGTCGACACCGCCAGGTCCACCAGGTCGGCAGCGCGTGCGGAACGCAGAGACGAGGAATGGATGACTTGTTTGAGTTCATCTTGCACCTGCGTGAGTGTCTCCATCTGCTTCTGGGTGCTGGTTGCGGCAGCGGCAAGGCCGGAGGCGAAGAAACTGAGGAAGGTGTCCCAGTCGCCGTTCGTGCTCACCCCGAGGAGGGCGTCGTAGTAGTGGCTGCGGCGAGCCTCAAACCAGGGTGAGACTGTGAGCGTCGGCTCACTTAGTACGCCGAGGGACAGCAGCGTCAGGCCGATCAGGTAGCGTCCGAGTCGTCCGTTGCCGTCGCGGAAGCGGCCTCATCGCGACGGCCGATTACCACCTGGGGTGCGCAGGTGGCCCGATTCGGGCTCCAAAGGAGTCCCCCGCATCAGACGTCCCTGAAGGTCCTCGATGAGACCGACGGTGAGAGGTCGTCCCTCCTGAACCCAGGCGAAGCCCTGATCCGCCATGGCCACGTAGTTGAGGATCTCAGTCATCTGGGGCGTGGACGGAGCGTCTTCATCGGCTGTGAGGACATCGTCAAGCGGAGCGTAGGTGCCTTCCAACGCTGAGGTTGACTGAGCCTCGCGGCGCAGTACGGGCGTACGCAGGAGGTAAGGATTCGGCAGGCGACGAGCGGTGGCGTCCAAAGCCGCCAGAGCGGCGCGGGCCTGGGCGATGGAGCGGTATGTGGCTCCGGTCAACTCAGGTTCGTGCGCGCCCAAGGACGCCGGGATGAAGGCCTTGTGTCTCCAGTCTCCAAGGAGCGCGTCAGAGCCTGCGATGTCGACGAGTTCTCCCATCGAGCTGTGTTTGAACATCTCAAAGTCTACCATGCCAGCCTAACGGCACTTGTGTGACATGTTCCAGAGGAACTTTGCATACAACGGGCATTTGTGTGACATCTGCTCTTGGTGCGTTGCACATAACGGGTGTTTGCGACGCAGTCGCATGCGCACCGGCTTGTGGCGGGCTCCGCCCGCACGCCTACAGTGGCTCCGTGATCAGCATGGGGGTGTCGATCGGACCGCCGCCTGGCGAGCGGCCGGCGCGCGGGGTGCCGTCCGTGCGCGCGTCCGAGTCCGCGGGCGCGCCACGCGCGCGGCACCAGCAGCCTGCGCGCACCAGTGATCCCACCGTCCGGGCACTGGAGGCGCTCGCCGCCCACCCGCGGGTCAAGCGCGCCGAGGATGCCGTGCGCGACGCCTCCACGCAGTTGCGCTGGCACCAGGCCCTACGTCGCCGCTGGCGCGAGGCCCGCGCCGAGACCGCAATACGTGGCGCCATCGCCTCCGCCGCCGTCGAGGGCGTCGTCCTGCCCGCCGCGGTGCTGCGCGACGCCGTCGCCGCCCGCGGCCTGGCCGAGGCCGCCACCGGCGATCCCTCCCTAGACGCCGCCGCCGGCCTGTGGCGCGCCGGCGTGCGCCTGGGCGAGTGGATGCCCGACCTGGGCGGCCCCGCCCGACCCGCCCAACCGAGCCCCCGCACCTTGCTGACCGCCTTGCACCGCGACGTCGCCGGACCCCTCGCCGCTACCGGACAAATCCCCTTGGGCGCGGTCGCCATTCCGCGCGCCCCGGGGGTGTCCCCGCGCGAGGGCGGACCCGGAGCGGCTCCCGACGCCGCCGCACTGCGGGACCGCATTGCGGCCCTGCTCAGCCTCCTCGACCTCCCCGGCGTCCCCGCGCTCGTGCGCGCCGCCGTGGTACACGGCGAGATGATCACCGCCCGCCCCTTCATCGCCGCCAACGCCGCCGTCGGCCGGCTGCTGGTGCGCTACCTGATCACCCGCGACGGGCTGGAACCCACCGGCGTGGCCGTCACCGACCAGTACGCCGGCCGCGCGCCCGGCGCCTACGCCGATGCGGCCGCCGCCTACGCCTCCGGGCAGCCCGACGGCGTGATCGACTGGATCGTTTGGCAGGCGGAGGCGATCCTCGTCGGCATCCAGGAGGGGCAGGCCATCTGCCGCTCCGTCCTGGCCGGGACCACCGCCGTTCGCTGAGCCGCGACCGGAGCCCACAGGCGCGGTTCAAGACACCCCGCGCGGACGCTATCCACAGGCCGCCGGCACCATTGCCGGCTCCCGGCGCACCCTGTTGGCGGTCGGCACGAGTCACGACCGTCCGGCATCGTCGCGCAGGAGGCCCCATGGAAACCGCTCCACTCGTCCCCAACGTGCGGGTACTCCTCGCCGGCACCGCCGACGGCGCGCAGCCTGCCGCCCAACCGCCCGCAGTCCCGGAGGGCTTCCCGGCGGACATCGTGCGGGCCTGCACCGGCGCCGAACCCGTCGTCACCGTGCCCGGAGAGGATCCGCTCGGCTCCGCCCGGGCCCTGCTCGCCGAAGCGGATACCTCCGCCGTCCTGCTGCTGACGCGGCAGGGGAGCCCCGAGGTACCCACCCAACCGGGGATCGTGGTGGGCGGCCTCGAGCGCTGCTGCGCCCCCGACGGCGCCGACCACCTCATCGTCCTGCTGCTGTCCGCGCAGCATCCGCCGCGGGCCCGGCTCCTGGTTGTTGTCGGTGCGCGGGGCGGACTCGGCGCCAGTACCTTCCTGCTGCACCTGGCGCGCGCCTGCCACGCCCGCGGCAGCGGCGTCGCCATCGTCGACGCCGACCCCGCCGGTTGCCTGGGCCTGCTCATGGGGGACGGCGTACTGCCCGGGCTGCGCTGGGCGGACCTGCCCGACGACGAGCCCGCCTTCCGCCCGGAGAAACTCACCACCGCCCTGCCCACCTGGCTGGGCATGCCCGTGCTGACCGGGGACGGGCGCGGCGGCCCCCACGATCCGCAGCAGCTGCGCCCCGTCCTGGACGCACTGCGCGCCGAGCATGACCTGGTGCTGCTCGACCTGCCCCGCGGGTGGCCGGTGCCGCAGGGCGCCACCGTCCTGCTGGTGTCCGGGCTCGACCTGCGCTCGGCCGTCGCCGCGGAGGCCCTGGCCGCGCGGTTCCAGGCGGCGAGGCGGGATACCGCCCCGGCGGGCGCGGGGGCGGACGCGCCACCCGGGCTGTACACGGTGGTGCGCAAGCTCGGCGAGGACGTCAGCCCCGACGAGTTGGCGCTGATGACCCGCACCGAGATCCTCGCCGTCCTCCCGCACGAGCGCACCGTCGCCCAGCGCATCGCCCGCGGTGACGATCCCACCCGCGGCCGCGGCACCCTGCGCGCCCAGGCGCGCGCCGTCGCCGAACGACTGCTGGGCGACGTCGAAGCACCCGAGGGCGCGTCATGGTAGCCGCATCCTCACCGGTCGGCCCGGGCATCACCCCGGCAGAAGCTCCGGGAACGGGCGCCGGGGACGCCGACCGCGACGAGCTGGCCCGGGTGCGCAACGCCCTGGCTCACGGCGCCAGCCTTGACGCCGCCCTCGGCTCCGGGGCCGCCCCCACCACCGGCGCGGGCGGCCTGGCCCGCCTCACCCGACACGTGCGCGCCGACGTCGCGGGTGCCGGCCCCGTCCTACAGCCTTTGCTGGAGCTGGACGGCGTCACCGACGTGCTCGTAGGCGCCGGCTGCACCTGGATCGACCGTGGCCGCGGGCTCGAACCGGTCCCCGACGCCGGCCTGCCGGAGACGCAGGCGCGGGCGCTGGCCGTGCGCATGGCGGCCGCCTGCGGGCGCCGCCTGGACGACGCCAGCCCCATCGTCGACGTCACCCTGCCCGACGGCACCCGCCTGAACGCCGTCCTGCCGCCGCTGAGCGCCGACGGCACCCTCATCTGCCTGCGCACCAAACGGCGCCGCGCCTTCACCCTGCCCGAGCTGGTCGCCGCCGGCACCATCGTCCCCGGCATGGACGCCGTCCTGACCGCACTCGTGGAATGCCGCGCCAACTGCCTGGTCACCGGCGCCACCGGCACCGGCAAGACCACCCTGCTGGCGGCCCTGCTGGGGCGAGTGCCCGGCGATGAACGGATCGTGTGCATTGAGGAGGCCAGCGAGCTGCGCCCCGACCACCCGCACGTCATCCACCTGCAGGAGCGCGGGGAGAACGTTCAGGGTGTCGGCGCCGTCCCCATGACCACCCTGGTGCGCACCGCCCTGCGCATGCGGCCGGACCGGATCGTGCTCGGCGAGTGCCGCGGCCCCGAGGTCCGCGACGTACTGACCGCGCTCAACACCGGCCACGAGGGCGGCTGGGCCACCCTCCACGCCAACTCGCCCGCCGACGTTCCCGCCCGCCTGACCGCGCTGGGGGCCCTGGCCGGCATGGGTGAGACCGCCGTGTCCGCCCAGGCCGTCAGCGCCCTCGACGCCGTCGTCCATCTGCGCCGCCAGGCCAGACCCGGCACCACCACGCTGCGCCGGGTAGTCGCCGTCGGGGTGCTGGAGCGGGACGGGGAGCGGATGCGCTGTCGGGACGCCCTGGTGGTCGGTACCGACGGCGCGGTGACGGCCGGTCCCGGCGTGGACCGCCTGGCCGCGCGGATCGGGGAGACACCCATCGCCGCCGCCCTGGGTGTCGACGCCGCACGGAGCCCCGCACCGGACGCAGTGGCGCCGGTGACCAACGCCGAGTCTCCGAGGCGCACCCGCGCGGGCGGACACGGGAGCCGAACATGAGCGGCGCGCAAGTATTGGCCGGGTTGCTGGTGGCCCTGGCCGCCGCGGTGATCCTGCTGCCCGCCCGGCGTGAGCCCCCGGCCGCGCTCGGCACCCACCACGCCGGACGCCTGGCCCGACCACCCCGACCCGGCGCCGAGGACCTCGACCTCGGACTGGTACTGACCGAGGTCGCCACCCTGCTGCGCTCCGGCGCGACCCCGCAGCGCGCCTGGGAGCGCACCTTCCAGCGCGCCGGCATCAGCGAGGGCACCCGGGCCGACGACGACGGCGTCCCACCCGCCCTGCGCGCCCTCGCCCGGGAGCCTCCCACGGGCTGGCTGCCCCGCCGCCGGGCGGGACGCTGGCAGTGGGAGCCGCCGCTGCCGGGGCGCCGCGCCCGCAACGCCCGTCGGCGTCTGACCGCCGCGGCGGTGCCCGGGGCCGTGGCCGCCTGCCGACTGACAACGGCGCTCGGCGCCCCGCTCGCGGGTGTGCTGGAGGCCGTCGCCGGGGGAGTGGCCGACTCCGGGCACGCCGACGCCTCCCGCCGCACCGCCCTGTCCGGGCCGCGGTCCACCGCACGCCTGTTGGCCCTGTTGCCGCCGGTCGGGCTGCTGCTCGGCTCCGCGGTCGGCGCCCACCCCGGGCGGATGCTCCTCGACGGCGGCTGGGGCAGTGCCCTGGGGGTGGCCGGCGTGGTCCTCATGGGCGTCGGCCACTGGCTGACCGGAAGGCTGGTCGCGGCCGCGGCTGCCGCCCCGGAGGAGGTTGATGAGGCCCTCGTCCTGGACCTGGCCGGGGCCGCGCTCGCGGCCGGCGCGTCGGTACCGGGGACGCTGCAGGCGTTGGGGCGGGCCTTGGACGACGAGATGCTGGGCGTGGTCGGTCGGGCCCTGCTGCTGGGGGCCGACTGGGACGAGGCATGGCGGGCCGGACGCGGGGGAGTGGGCGCTGCCGCGGACGGTTCGCAGGATGGCGCCGAGGAGGGTGGTGCCGCGAACGGGCCGCACCGACGCCGGTGGTGGGGTTGGGCAGAGTCGCGGGGGCCACGTCGCTACGGCCGGCTCGAGGCGTGCCTGCGGCCGGGCTGGGAGGACGGCGCCTCGCCCGCGCCGCTGCTCGCCGGCACCGCCGCCTCCCTGCGGGCCGGCCGGCAGGCCGCAGACGCGGAGGCCGCCGAGCGCCTGGCGGTCCGACTGGTGCTGCCGTTGGGCACCTGCTTCCTGCCGGCCTTCATCATCCTGGGCATCGTCCCGGTGGTGCTCAGCGTAGGCGTGGACATGCTGGCCGGATGAACCCGGGAGACGGCGGGGCGGCTGGCTGCGGTGGGCACGCCCGGATACGCGTGCGGCCCGCGGTGGCCGGCGCGCGGTAAAGCGGTACGGTCGCCCCTATGACCGACCCCCCCACCGCTCCACCTCCGCCCGTGGCCACTCCGGCCCAGGCCGCCTCCCTGCGCGCCGACCTGGAGGCGTCCGGCTGGGGCGTGGACGCCGTCGCCGAACTGCTCGGTCCCGCCGCCGACGCCGCCCTGCGTCGCGAGCAGCGCTACCCCGCCCTGCGGCGGGTGCGGGAGGTGCTGAGTGCCGAGGGTGCCGCCCGCACCGATGCCGAGCCGGGCGGTGCGGCCGACCCCGTGGCCGTGCTGACCGCCCTGTTCATGCTCGGGGAGCCGGTGTCCGCAGCGGAACTGGACGCGGCCCTGCCGCGCACCGGTGCCGCCGGCGCCCGGGCCATGGGGCTGGTTGTCGCGGTCGCGGACCGGGTGCGGGCCGCCGTCGACCTGCGCCCCCACGAGGCGCGCGACGACGTCGGCGAGGTGCGCTGGTGGGTGGCCTCCGACCTGGGGGAGCTGGTATCGCAGGGGCAGTTGGCCCCCGACCACGTCCTTGGCATTGGCGGAGCCGGCCTGACCCTGGCCGGCCTGACCCCGCGCACCCCGGTGGACACCGCCCTGGACCTCGGCTGCGGCTGCGGCATCCAGACCCTGTACCTGCTGCGGCACGCAGAACACGTCGTCGCCACCGACATCTCCGCGCGGGCACTGGCCTTCACCGCCTTCAACGCGGCCCTCGCCGGCACCGACCCCGGGCGGTTGGAACTGCTGTGCGGCTCCTTCCTGGAACCGGTGGCCGGGCGCCGCTTCGACCTGGTCGCCACCAACCCGCCCTTCGTCATCACGCCGCCGACGGTCCGCGCGGCCGGCCTGCCGCTCATGGAGTACCGCGACGCCGGCGGCCCCGTCCTGCCGACGCTCCTGCCCGCCCTCGGAGCGCACCTGACGGGCGGCGGCATCGCCGTCATGCTCGGCAACTGGGAGCACCACGCCGGCCAGGACTGGCGGGAGCGCGTGAGCGGCTGGCTGCCGGAGGGCGTCGACGCCTGGGTCATTCAGCGGGAGGTGCAGGACCCGGTCGAGTACGCCACCATGTGGCTGCGCGACGGCGGCACCATTCCCGAGCGCGACCGCGTCGGCTTCGAGGCCGCCCTGGGGGCGTGGATCGACGACTTCGCCGCCCGGAAGGTGGAGGCCGTCGGCTTCGGCTACGTGGTGCTGCACCGGCCGGATGAGGCAGATGCCGGGGGCCGTGCGCCCTGGCGGGTGCTGGAGGAGGTCGGCACCCGGCCGACGGGACCGCTCGGACCGCATGTGGCGGCGTCTGTGGTATCGCGCAGCCGCCTGGCGGACATGCGCGACGCAGAGGCGGCGGCGCTGCGCCCCGTCGTCGCGCCCGACGTCACCGAGGAGCGCCACCTGCGTCCGGGCGACAGCGAACCCAGCGTGATCCTGCTGCGTCAGGGCGGCGGCTTCGCTCGCACCGTGCGGGCGGACACGGCGCTGGCGGCGCTGGTGGAGGTGGCCGACGGTGAGCTGAGCGTCGGGCAGATCGCCACCGCCGTGGCGGCACTGACCGGCGCCGACGCCGAGGCGCTCACCACGCGCATGGTCGCCGACGCGCGCGACCTGCTGGCCGACGGGCTGCTGCGATGGGGGACGGGCGATCCCAAATGAGGCACCGAGTCCCTTTCGCGGACGCCTGAGATGAGTCTCGTCGTGTGCTTGTCTGCTCGGGCGCCCCAGTCGCATAATGGTGGGGAGCCGAGCGGTGGCGACCGCCCGGCTCCCCGGAGACATCCGGGATGTTGATCTCAGCGGCCTAGCAGGACGCTGAGCAGAGCCGCAAGGGCCCAGATCATCGGCGGAATGCTTTCGACGACAGTCCGCCAGATCTGGGCCTTTTGCTCACTCTTCATCCCCCTCGGCACCTTGGCGGGTTATAGGCGCGAACGTGTTGCTTTAGGCCGGCGTGTCGGGGTGTTCTAGCTGGTTCGTCCGGCCCAGCCCTTGCGGGCCCGGAGGCCTTCTTCGGGGGTGGGGGTGGTGCCCCATCCGGCGGGGTGCTGACTGGTGCTGGCGGGCTTGCTGGTTTTGGGTTTGGGTGTGCGGGCGCGCTGGGGGCGGCCTTGAGCGTCCCAGTCGGCCAGGATGCTGCGGGCGTGGCTGGTGCCTGGGTGTAGGTGTGCAGGGTCCATTCGGCGATGGCGGCCTGGTGGTCGGGGGTGGCGCCGCGGTGGTGGCGCAGCCGGTCGCGGACCTGAGCATTGACGGACTCTACGGGGTTGGTGGCGCGCTCGGCGGGGGTGGGGCGGGGCGTACCGTCAGGGCCGGCCAGGTAGGCGAGCAACTGGCCTTGCTTGGCCAGGCGTTCCAGGCGCCGCCAGGCGCGGCGTAGGCGGGGGTGGGTGTACCACCACTTGCGTCCGGTGCGGGCGGCGGTCTGAGGGTCCTGCTGGGCGGTGGTGCGCTGGTTCAGCCAGTCCTTGTACTGGATGCCGTAGTCGTTCAGGGTCACCAGCCACTTCGATGCCTGCTCGGTGGTGGAAACCCTCAGGAGGGCTCTGGAGTGGCGTAGTAGGGCCTTGCCGGGAGTGGTCTTGGGGTGCAGCGTCAGGTCACGCACGGTGTCGCGGCGCACGTGGATCAGGCACCGCTGGATGGGAGTGTCGGGCCACAGGCTGCGTAGCGCTTTGAGGGCGCCGCCGGCCCCGTCGGTGGTTACCAGGTCGGGCGGGGCGATGGGGGGCAAGCAGCGCCTGGTAGGCCGCCGCGCTCTCGGACGCGGCCCACTGCCAGCCGATCACGTGCGTGGGACTGCGGGCCACCAGGAGGACCCATTTGTGGGACAGCCACATCCCGTCAATGAACACCTGGGAGTGCACCTGGTCGGTAACCGGTGGCTTGGGGACTGGGATGTCCCAGCACCAGGCCGTCCGGCGGCGAAACGCCCTGCCGCTGCCACCGGACAGGTCGGCCTGGGAACGGCTGCCGGCCGCCCAGTCGATGAATTCGCCCAGCACCGCCTGCTCGGCCCTACCCGGCGAGGGTGGGCGCGGCGCAGTGGTGGTCAGCTTGCACTCGGTGCACCTCCAGCGCTGTGATCCGGCCGCTGTACGTCCGAACCTCTTCATAGGGGTCTGGCAGGTCGGGCAGAGCCTTGCCCGTGGGGACCGTGTTCTCACGGTCCGCACATCTACCCGCGAAAGTCAAGCACCGCCCCGGATTAACCTCCCAGACCATAATCACCCCGACTTTCCCGCACCACACCAGCCAAAACCCCGATCTTAAGCACCACGTTCACGCCGATAACTCGCCTGTGTACGGCCCGGGCCAGAATGGAGCTGGTCTGGATGGTTGACCAACCTGAACCAGCTGGGCGATGCTTGACAACATGAAGACCGTGAAGGTGCAGCAGGCGAAGACTCACCTGTCAGCGTTGCTGGCGGAGGTGGAGCGTGGGTCCACCATCAACATTGCCCGTGGATCGCGAACCATCGCGCGACTGTCCCCTGCCGTGGGTGGCGAGCGTGAGCTCGGCTTCGGCGGATACCACCTTCCGGACAGCTTCTTCGATGAACTGCCTGAAGAAGAGTTGGATGCATGGGAGGGAGAGTGAGCGACTATCTGCTCGACACCCATGCCCTCCTGTGGGCGATCAATGAGCCCGACCGACTGGGGCCCGGAGCCGCGCAGGCGTTGAGACTATTGGAGAATCACCTACTGGTGTCGGCGGCGAGTGCCTGGGAGCTGTCCACCAAATTCCGCATCGGCAAGCTCCCTGGTGCGGGACCTTGGTTGGAGGCTCTCGACGGGCATATGTCCAGGTTGGGGGCCGAAGTCCTGCCGATCAGCTGGAAGCATGCCCGGCTGAGCGGTCAGTTGGAGTGGACGCATCGTGATCCCTTCGACCGGATGCTCGCGGCCCAGGCGATCAGCGAGTCTTTGGTTCTCGTCACCGTTGATCCCGCATTCGCGGGACTGCCTGGCCTCAAGACTCTCTGGTGAGGTGATGGCCCTTCGTGTTGAGGGGTGTGATAGTGACGGCCCGGGCTGCGGTGCGGTGGTCCTCCTCGAACCGACCTTGCCAACTACCCACGCCCAAGCAGAAGGCGCTCAGCGGTCAGGCTTTCTGAACTCGAGGGGTGACGCCGAGTAGGCGCTCCAAGCCCCGTCTACCGCGGCGGGGCCATTGGAGGAGACGTCTTGGCTCGCGTCTTCGCCAGGCGGTTCGTTCGTTCTGGTCAAGGGCCGAGTTGGCTCGGCGGGGGCTCCACGAGCGTTTGGTCCCCGAGGACACCCAAGGGCCCCGGCCGGGCTGCTATGTTCGCAGCGGGTTTACTGCCACAGGCTTGCCGGTGAGGTGGAGGGGAAGTAGTCCGCCTCGCGCACGATGGAGTCGATGCTGTCCAGGATGTCGTCCAGGGCGAGTCTGAGGCCGCCCATGACGACGGCGTCGTCGCCCAGCCGGGACGCCGCCACCTGCGGGGGGAAGGGGCACAGCTCACCGAGTCTGCGCTTGAAGCGGGGGAGGAACAGGTCCGCCTGGGCGGAGAAGGCGCCGCCGACGACGACCACTTGCGGCGCTACCGCGAGCACCATGGCGGCGGTTCCCGTGGCCAGCACGTCGGCGTACTCGTCGAGTGCGGACAATGCCTGTGCCTCCCCGCGTCGGGCGGCCGCGAACAGCTGCTCGCGGCGCGGGCTCGCGCCGTCGTAAAGGGAGTCGGCGAAGGTCTCGTCCTCCAGTTCGCGCCACCGCAGCTGCGGCAGCTCACCGATCAGGCCCGCGGCCCCGTGCAGGCCCTCATGCACCCGGCCGTTGATCACGCTGGCGGCGCCGGTACGGCTGCCCGCGAGGATGAAGACGACGTCGTCAAACCCCGCGGCGGCGCCCCTCCAGGACTCTCCCCGGGCGCCCAGGGCGCAGTCGCCGGCGCTACGTACCCTGGATCCCAGTGCGGCGCGGACCGCCTCATCCAACTCAATGCCCTGCCATCCGGGCATGCCGTAGCCACCGAAGTAGGCCACGCGCCCGTCATGCACGACGCCGGGCGAGGCCGCAGTGCAGGTCCACAGGGGGCCATCCCCGGCGCGCGACAGGGTCTTGCGGGCAAGCTCGGTGGACGCCTTCAATCTGGCGTCTGCCGATAGATCCTCGGCCAGTTCCCGACGGTCTCGGACGAGGATGCTGCCGGACAGATCGGCGGCCATTGCGGTGACGTGGTGCGCGCCGATGTCCAGGGACAGCACATGGCCCGCGTCGGGACTGAGACCCACATAAGTGGCGGGTCTGCCCGGCCGGGGGGTTTGGGGGGTTACGGCGGTCTCTGTCAGCCAGCCGAGCTCGTTCAGATCCGCGACCACCGACTCGGCTGCCGGGCGGGTGATGCCGGTGCCTGCGGCGATGTCGGCCAGGGTCTGTGGCCCGCCCAGGCAGTAGCGCAGGACGGCGGACATGTTGGCGCGGCGTTGGATGCGGCGGGGTGCTCTCACGACAGGCTCCAGGCGGGGTGGGTGGCGGGCTTGACTTTAATAAGTAAGTAGCGTTTTAATCTGTTCATCGCAACTCCTCCTGAGGACTCAAGGATGACAGACCTCGCTCCTAATGCCACTGAGGCCGGGACTGCATCGCGGTCCGCAAGCCGGTCCGCGCGGCGGCGCCGCAACGTGCTGACCGCCTACGCCTACCTCGCGCCCGCGCTCATCGGCTTCCTGGTGTTCTTTCTGATCCCGATGGCGCGCGGACTGCAGATCTCGCTGACCGACTGGGACCTGATCACGCAGCCCCGCTTCGTCGGACTGAGCAACTACCGCCGGCTACTGGCCGATGAGAACTTCCTGCACAGCCTTGTGATCACGGCCACCTACGTGCTGGTCAACATCACCACGCAGACCGCCGCCGGCCTGGGGATCGCGCTGCTGATGCAGCGCATCAGCCACTCCACGCTCGTGCGCTCACTGCTGCTGGTGCCGTGGCTGGTGCCCAACGTAACCATCGCGGTGATCACCCTGTTCGTCCTCGATCCGAACGTCGGCCTGCTCAATCACCTGCTGGGCGGCGTGGGCGTGGGCCCCATCGCCTTCTACGGCAACCCCGACCTGGCGATCGTCACCGTGGCACTGGTGAACTCGTGGCGGAACATGGGTTACACGGCGCTGCTCATATTCGCCGGCATGCAAACCGTCCCCCGCATGGTCTACGAGGCCGCCGAACTGGACGGCTCCTCAACCGCTCGCACCTTGTGGTCCATCACCCTGCCGCTGATCAGGCCGGTGCTCGTAATGGTCGTCGTCGTCTCCATGATCGGCTCCTTCCAGATCTTCGACACCGTCGCCGTCGCAACCAAAGGAGGTCCCGTGGGAGCAACCCGGGTGATCTACTTCTACATCTACGAGAAGGCCTTCCAGCAGGGGCAGATGGGCTACGCCGCGGCCATGGCCGTGGTACTGCTGGCGATCATCCTGGTCATGACACTCATCCAGCTGCGCGCCTCCCGGGCCGCGGAATCGGATCTGGGGTGAATGACATGACCGACGCCGCACGCACCGTTACTCGTCGGCCCGCCTTGCTGCGCCGCCCCGGCCGAGTCCTGGGCTGGGCCCTGCTGATCCTGCTGCTGCTGATTACGCTGACGCCCTTCGCCTGGGCGATCCGCACCGCACTGATCTCCAACGCCGAGGTCTTCAACGGCGACTACTCCCTCATTCCGCGCAACCTGACTCTGATCAACTTCAAACGGGTACTCGGGCTGGTCGGCGTGGAGGAGAGCCTCGCTGCCGGCGGGTCGGGCGCCAAGATGTACTTCTGGCTCTACCTGCGCAACTCGTTGATCTTCACCGCACTGCTGGTCGCGGGCCAGGTGACTACCTCCACCATGGCCGCCTATGCCTTCTCCCGGCTGCGCTTTCCCGGGCGAGACCTGCTGTTCGGGCTGCTGCTGACCGGCATGATGATCCCCCCGATCTTCATCGTGCTGCCGAACTTCGTGCTCATCAAGAATGCGGGTCTACTGAACACCTTTACCGGCTTGCTCGCCCCCTACGTGCTGGTCAGCCCCTTCGCGATCTTCTTCCTGCGCCAGTTCATGCTCTCGCTGCCCCGGGAGGTGGAGGAGGCGGCCATGCTCGACGGTGCGAGCTCGTGGACCACCTTCCGCAAGGTGATAGTCCCGATGGCTGCCACGCCGATCACCACGGTGGCGATTATCCAGGCGGTCTTCGCCTGGAACGAGTACCTGTGGCCACAGCTGATCGGCCAGGACCACGGGGTCCGCCTGCTCAACGTGGCGCTGGCCGTCTTCCAACAGAGCTCGCCCTCCACCCGCCCCGACTGGACCGGCCTCATGGCCGCAGCCACCCTTCAGACGATCCCCATGCTGATCGTCCTGCTGGTACTCGGGCGCAAGCTCGTCTCCTCCATCAGCCTCACCTCAGCCAAGTGAAACCGCGCCATCGGCGCCCAATCCCATCTCGAAGGAGAGAACCATGAAACGCACCATTGCGCTCCTGACCGCCGTCGCCCTATCCGGCGCGACTTTGGCGGCCTGCACCCCGGCGGAACTCAGCTCCGACGGCGACGGCGGCAAGAACATCGTCTACTCGCTGTGGGACCCCAACCAGCAGACGGCCTACCAGAAGTGCGCCGACGCCTTCACCAAGGAGACCGGCATCGGCGTCACCATCGATCAGAAGGGCTGGGACGACTACTGGCAGAACCTCACCGTCGGCCTGAACTCCGGGACCGCCCCGGACGTGATCACCAACCACGTCGCCCACTACCCCGAGCTCGCCTCCAAGGGGGCGCTGGCGGACCTGTCGGACCGCATTGAGAAGGACGGGATCGACCTGGACCAGTACACCGGCGACCTGGCCTCCCTGTGGAACTACGACGGCAAGACCTACGGCATCCCCCAGGACTGGGACACCATCGCCCTGGTCTACAACGTCAAGGACGTAAAGGACGCGGGCGTCGATCCAGCCGATCTGAAGGACCTGGACTGGAACCCGACCGACGGCGGTTCCTTCGGCAAGCTCATCGCCCGCCTGACCGTCGACGAGAACGGCGTGCGGGGAGACGAGCCCGGCTTCGACAAGGCCAAGGTGGCCACCTACGGCTGGGGTCTGGAGACCGGCGGCGGGGTGGTCGGGCAGGGCCCCTGGTCCTGGCTGGCCCTGTCCAACGGCTTCGACTACCTGGACAAGAATCCCTTCGGGACCCACTACAACCTCGACTCGCCCAAGCTGATCGAGGCCATGGCCTGGTGGCAGAAGCAAATCGACGCCGGCTATGTCACTCCGGTAGAGCAGGCCGGAAACCTGGGGCTGGAGCCGATGATGGAGCAGAACAAGGCGGCCCTGGTTCCCGACGGCTCCTGGCGGATCAACACCTGGGCCGGTTCCGAGGCGCAGGACTTCGCCTTCGCCCCGCTGCCCAAGGGTCCCGAGGGGCGCAAGACCATCATCAACGGCCTGGCTCCCTCCATCACCGCCTCCTCCAAGCACCAGGACGAGGCCTGGCAGTGGGTCAAGTACCTCACCTCCGAGGCCTGCCAGTCGGTAATCGCCGAGGAGGCCGTCGTCTTCCCCTCCATCACGCAGCAGTCCGAGGCGGCCGCCAAGGCCCATGAGGACGCCGGAGTCGACGTGTCCGCCTTCCTCGACATCGCCCAGGACCCCGAGGCGCTGTCCTACTATCCGATCACCTTCAAGGCTGATGAGATCAACTCCGAGGCCGACGTCGTGATCGAGCGAATCCAGCGCGGTGAGGCCGATCCCGCCACCGCCCTGCCCGAGTTGGCAACCAAGGTCAACTCCCTGCTGGAGGAGTGATAGCCATGACGTCCCCCGTGTCCGTACAGCTGATCCTGACGCGTCAAGACACCACCTGGACCCTCCAGGGCGATCTCACCGGACAGAGCCCGCAAACAGCCGACCCATCAGTCGGCGTAGTCCTGCCTGCCGGCTCCCTGGTGGTCGAGCACCCCGGCCGGGACACCGCGGAGCTCTACCGGCACGGGTGGACGTCATGGTCACCGTCCTCCTGGTGGTCTCAGGAGCGCCGCCCCTGGAGGGTGTGGGAGAACCCCGAGCGCACGGCCACCGCGGAGGACCCCGCGACCGACCGCTACGACCGCCACCGCTCCTACCTGCTCACCGCCGTGGAGCTGCCGGAGAGCCCTGACGCACCCGGGGAGGTGGAGTATCTGCTGGTGGGCAGTCTCGGCGGCAGGAGCGGCGTCCTCGATGCCCTACCCGGACGCATCGAGGCGACCACTTTGGGCCGGGCCGGCCGGGACCATGGAGAAATAGTCGAGGGCTCCGACGCAGATGCCGGTATCGACTGGTGGATCGGCGTCGGCCCGGAGCTGGAGGTGTTCGCGCGTTGGACGCGAGCCCTGGCGGACTCCGTAGGGCTGTCTGCGGAGCCGCGCGCACGGCGCGACGATCCGGGGCCCGTGTGGTCCTCCTGGTACTCGTGGTTCGAGGAGATCACCGCCGAGACAATTGAGTCCGAGATCCTCCCGGCCGCGGCCAACGGCTATGGCGTCGTCCAGATAGACGACGGCTGGCAGCGCGCCGTGGGCGACTGGCAGCCCAACGGGGACTTCCCCGAGGGCATGGCGGCCCTGGCCGAGCATATTCACGACGCCGATATGGAGGCCGGGCTGTGGCTGGCCCCGTTCATTGTGTCGGCGGAATCACCGGTGGCGCGGCTCCATCCCGAACTGCTCGTGCGCGCACAATCGGGGGAGCCGGCTGTAGCCGGTTACAACTGGGCGGCGCCGTACTATGCCCTGGATTGCACCCGCCCCGAGGCACTGGCGTACATCCGGCAGCTCATCGAGCAGGTGACCGGATGGGGATACGGCTATCTCAAGCTCGACTTCCTCAATGCCGCGGCCATACGTGGAGTCCGCCACCGCCGGGTGGACCGGGAGGCCGCCTATCGGCTTGGGCTGGAGGCCATACGGGAGGCCGCTCCACACGCCTACCTGATGGCCTCCGGCGCCTTAATCGCCCCGTCCCTGGGGGTGGTTGACGGCATAAGGGTAGGTCCCGACACCGCACCTTACTGGGACAACACCGAACGCAGATGTGATCCCAGTGGTCCGGGCGTGCGCAACGCCCTGCGCGCAGCAGTGGCCAGGTCCTGGCTGAGCGACATTGTCGATACGGACCCGGACGTCGCCTTCGCGCGGTCACGGGGCTCGCTCCTCAGCCCGGAGGCGTGCGCCGTCACCCGCGACATGGCATTGGTCGCCGGCGTGGTGGGCTGCTCCGACCCGGACGCGTGGCTGACGGACGCCGAGCGGCGACAGGTGCGCGATCTTTGTGTCCGCGCCTTGGCCAAACCGAAAGCAAGGCGTACGGGCCGGTACTGCTTTGAGTTGGACGGGCGCAGCATCGACTTCGAACCCTGGATCAATCCCCGTTTCCGCATCAGCGACCGGATCTTGGCCAAATAAAACGCGGTCATACGTACATGGAAAGGAGACCTGAAATGACCGCCAATACCTCAGGAGTCCGTAGGCGCGCTCTTCTGGGCGGAGCCTTCTCCGCGATCGCCCTCTCTGCCGCGGGCGGTTCCTGGACGACTGCCTGCCGCACTGGTCCACGGGCGCCACGAAGACAGACTATGACATCGTGGACGGTCATTTGCGGCTGGTGATGCGTGAAGATCGTGAGGAGTGGGATCCCGCCTATGATTCGGGGATGCGGATCAGCTCCGTGCTGGCATACGAGCGCAATGACCTGCACTGTTGGGGTAACTAGGCTCGTCGCGTTTTGTGGTGTGGTGGTGTACAGGTGAGGGCCTGGTGGTGGTCGTTGTGGACGTTCCGGCGGGGCTGCTCTGGCAGGCACGGGTTGGGCGGGCGCGATTGATCGTCGCGAGGCCTGGGCGGGGTCATGGCAGATCCTGACGAAACACGCCGATTCCCGGCGGGTTCCCGGCGGATGCGGCGAGTCCCGGCGTCTCCCTCCGGAATGTGGCGGTTCGGGTGGGAGGACTCGGGTGCTCGCCTGGCGGGGCGAGTCCCGTCTCGGGACGATTCGGCACATCCGGCGACGGTTCGTACCTTCTGGTCAGCGATTCGTACTTTCCTGCGACGGTACGTACTTCTGGGTGCCTGTGCTGTCTCCACACTTCTGGGACGGTTGAGTCTCATGACTTCTGGGACGGTTGAGTCTCATGACTTCTGGG
>NZ_QMIN01000013.1:0-51394 GCF_003287795.1 Actinomyces sp. Z5 | reverse complement strand
ACCGCCCACGCCCCGTTGGACCGCCCACGCCCCGTTGGACCGCTGTAACCGGCGGCTACGGCGGTCCAACCGGGAAACAGGGGTCCAACCGGGGAACAGCGGTCCAACTGACCGGCTCAACAGCCACACACCGCCACCCAACCGCGCACCGCCACCCAAGCACTTACACAACAGGACCTAGTGAGCCCGGGGGGCGCCCGAACCACACACACGTTCGCGCCGACAACCCCGAAGAAGGCCTCTGGAAACGCAAAGGCTGGGCCGGACGAACCAGCTAGAACACCCCGACACGCCGGTCTAAAGCAACACGTTCGCGCCTATAACCCCCCGATGCGAGGGTCTGCCGGCATCTCGGCCCGGCAGTAGGCATCAGGGGTGATGAGCCGGCAGGCGACGGCCCGATTGGTATGGGCTTCGACCGCGCTGCCTTGGTGGCTGTCGTCCCCGCGGTCGCGGCGTGCCGCCACACGCAAATGGCTGCCCCTCACCCAAACCGGGTGTGGGGCGGCCCCTTTTTCGCGTGCCCGCGCGGTGGTGTTCGTCACGTAGGTGGTGGGCAGATGTTGACAGGAGTGTTGACAGGAGGGAAAAGAGAATCCCCGGAATCGTTGTGATTCCGGGGAAAAGTGGTGGCGGAGGATGGGGGATTCGAACCCCCGAGGGCTTGCACCCAACACGCTTTCCAAGCGTGCGCCATAGGCCGCTAGGCGAATCCTCCAGGTGCCGCACGCGGCTGCTCACCACGCGTAGCGAAACGCGAATATATCGGACCCGGCGCCCTCAGCGCCAACCCGCAGCGGCCTGGATGCGGTGGCATCGGTCACGAGCAGACGTGGCAGGCGTGGGCGCGGTCCTGCCCGCATGGCTTGCTGGCCGGCGGACTTGACCGCCTCCGGCCCCCATCGGGTACGCTCGCACCCGGCCCCTCGTGCGGCGTCATCCAGTGAATCCCCCAGGACCGGAAGGTAGCAAGGGTAAGCGGGCTCTGGCGGGTGCACGGGGGGTCCTGACTTTTGCGGACGTCGAGTTGCCGCCGCGCTGTCGTCGAGGCCGTGGCTCGCGGCGGTGTGCCCGCGTCGGCCGGGGCGGCACGCACTTGCCACGCCATACGCATGGCCGGGGTGCCTCGGGGCGCGCTACCCATCGACGGGGACGGGCGGCAGCGATATGGTAACGGTATGGCTACGAGAAAGAACTCCGACCGCAATGTCCCTGCTATCGCCTCTTTGCTGCTCGCCGGCAGCCTGGCGCTGACGCTGACCGCCTGCGGCTCCTCCGATGACGCCGGCGCTGACGCGTCGACGGCAGCGAATGAGGCGGCCGCCGTCGAGACCGTCGCGGCCACCGAGGATGCGGACGCGACGGCAACCGAGACCGAGGACGCCGATGAATCCGGCGCCGAGGACATCGAAACCGATGCCGCGAACGACTCCAATGCCGACTCCGCAACCACGGCGACCCCGGCGCCCGAGGGTGTGATGATCTCCGCCATGTCCGGCCGGGACCTGCCCGAGAAGTTGGGCGAATACACCAACACCGGAAAGGATGGGGACGCGGATTGGTACAAGCTCAATGAGGAGGACAGCCTCTTAAAAGCCATAGGAGTCGAATTCAGGGAGGGCATGAACTACGAGATGTCGGTTGAACGCCTGAACGAGACGGTTCCCGCGGGTACCGGCTTGTGCGGCACCACCCTGCCCGGTGGAACCAGCCTCGCCTGCTACTTGCAGGTCACCGACGGAACGGTCGTCGTCTCGGCAGAGGCCTCCTTCATCTCCAAAGAGGATCTCGCCGCCTTCTGCAACGAACTCGCCGCGCAGCTCGGCACCGAGTAATCACCCCTCCCCGCGTAACCGCCGGGCGGGAGCACCTCCTCCCTCTCGCCCGGCGGTTATGCGATTGGCAATGCGTCAGGCGTCGCATCGTGTCGGCCATGCCGTTTAGAGTCGGACTGTGACCACCGCCCTCTACCGCCGCTACCGGCCCGACACCTTCCAGGACGTCATCGGGCAGGAGCATGTGACCGCTCCGCTCATGGCGGCCTTGCGGGCCGACCGCGTCACCCACGCCTACCTGTTCTCCGGCCCGCGCGGCTGCGGCAAGACCACCTCCGCCCGCATCCTGGCCCGCTGCCTGAACTGCGAGCAGTTCCCCACCGACACCCCCTGCGGGCAGTGCCCCTCCTGCCGGGACCTGGCCACCGGCGGGCCGGGCTCGCTCGACGTCGTCGAGATCGACGCCGCCAGCCACAACGGCGTCGACGACGCCCGCGACCTGCGTGAGCGCGCCTCCTTCGCCCCCGCCCGGGACCGCTACAAGATCTTCATCCTCGACGAGGCCCACATGGTCACCCCGCAGGGCTTCAACGCCCTGCTGAAATTGGTCGAGGAGCCGCCCGAGCACGTGAAGTTCATCTTCGCCACCACCGAGCCGGACAAGGTCATCGGCACCATCCGCTCCCGCACCCACCACTACCCCTTCCGGCTCGTCCCGCCGGACATCCTGGAGGGCTACCTGGGGCGCCTGTGCCAGGCGGAGCGCATCGACGTCGGCCCGGGCGTGTTCCCGCTGGTGGTGCGCGCGGGCGGAGGCAGTGTGCGCGACACCCTGTCGGTCATGGACCAGCTGATCGGCGGCGCCGTCGACGGCGAGGTCGACTACCAGCGCGCCGTCGCGCTGCTCGGCTACACGGACACCACCCTGCTGGACTCCTGCGTGGACGCGGTCGCCGCAGCCGACGGCGCGGGCGTGTTCCGGGTGGTGGACCGCGTGGTCACCTCCGGGCACGACCCCCGGCGCTTCGTCGAGGACCTGCTGCAGCGGCTGCGGGACCTGCTGGTGATCGCGCTCGCGGGCAACGAGGCCGGGCCCGCACTCGGCTCCCTGCCCGCCGACGAACTCTCCCGCATGGAGGGTCAGGCCCGCACCATCGGAGCGGCCGGCCTGTCCCGGGCCGCGGACGCCACCGCCCAGGCCCTGGACCAGATGGTCGGGGCCACCTCTCCCCGGCTGCAGCTGGAGCTGCTCATGGCGCGCCTGCTGCTGCCCGCGGCCCCCGTGGCGTCGACGTCGCAACCCGCACCGCCGACCGGCCGGCCGGCGCGCGCCAACGCCGGCGTGCCCGCCCCGACGGCGCCGCGGCCCGTGCAGGCGGCAGCGGCCCGGCCGCGTCCGGCAGCGCCGGAGCCGGATGCCCCAACCCCGGCAGCCCCCAACCCCTCCCAGGAGCCGACCGCCAACCGCGCCGCGGCTCCGGCCGCCGAGCCTGCCTCCATGTCCGGGCGCGGCGTTCGGCCCGGGGTGCCGGAGCGAGGCCCGGACTCGCCCACACAACCCGGTCCCGCCGTACCGCCTGAATCGCCGTCGGCCCCGGCGGACTCCTCGGGTCAGCCCGGCTCCGCCCCTGCGTCCGGCAGTGCCGCCGACGCCGAGATGATTCGCGCTCGCTGGGAGGAGGTGCTCGATGCGGCCAAACGCTCGCGGCGGGCCACCTGGGCGCTGGTCGGCCCCAACTCTCAGCCCGGTGGCATCAATGACGGCGTCTTCCAGGTGATCTTCACCGGGCAGGGCCTGGCCAACGCCTTCGAGAACGGCGGGCACGGCCCGGTGCTC
This sequence comes from Actinomyces sp. Z5, assembly GCF_003287795.1. Taxonomy (NCBI): domain Bacteria; kingdom Bacillati; phylum Actinomycetota; class Actinomycetes; order Actinomycetales; family Actinomycetaceae; genus Actinomyces; species Actinomyces sp. Z5. Next base: position 47,782 of record NZ_QMIN01000013.1, on the reverse strand, counting down.
GCCCAGGCGATCCGCCAGGCGCTCGGCCTCGACCTTGAGGTGCACGCCGTGCTCGCCGGCCCCCAGGGCGGGCCCGGCGGGCCGCGCGGAGGTTCCGGCGGTCCGGGTGGCCCGGGCGGCGGTCGTCCAGGAAGGCCAACCGGTAACGGCGGCTTCGGTGCGCGACCCGGCCCGGGCGCCAACCCCGGCGACGCGGGCACACCGGCACACGCCCCCGGCGCAGGCCCCGGCGCCAGCTCCGGGGCGGGACCCGGCAACGGCGGCATGCGTCCTCCTGCCGGAGCGCCGCACCATGCCGACGCTTCACAGGCCTCCGCTCCTGCGTCGGCCCCCGTCGGCGACGACGGCTGGGGCGAGGTCGCCGTCCCCGGCGCCCGCCACGCCACCCGGGAACAGGCGGCTGTCGCCGCCGAAAGCGCCGCAAGTCCGGCACCCATCACCTCCACCAGTCCCGAATCGTCCGTCTCGTCGGCGGCGGTCGATGCGCGGCCGACGCCCGCCGGTGACGAACCCGATGGCATTGTTGGCGCGGCCCCCGCCGACGCGGGCCCGGAGAGCCCGCACGCCCAGCCGCCGGCCGGCCCCGTGGACGGCGAGCTGTCCACCTCCACGGATGCCGATCCGAGCGCCGCCGGCAGCGCGAGCCCGACCGGTTCGGCCGGCCCGGCGGTAGCCGACCCCGCCCCCGCCGCGGCGGACGTGTCCCCACGCAGCGGCGTCGCCGCATCCAGCCCGGACCCCATCCCCGAGGAGCCGGCCTCCGCCGACTCGCCGGCGGCCGCCGTCCCCGCCGCCATGCCCGGCCCGGACCCGGCGCCCGCACCCGCGGATGAGGCAGACCCCGATGCCGCCCCGCTCGCCACCGTCCACCGGCTGCGTCCGCTGCCGGAGGTGCCCCCCGTGCCGGAGTCGCCCGGCTCGCCCGAGCCGGACTCGAGCCCCAGCACGCCGTCCGCGCCGGACCCCGTGGGTGCCGTAGACCCGGACCCGGCGCGGCCGCACCGGCTGGCACCAGTCGCCTGGGACGCCCCGGCTCAGACCTTCTCCGATGGTGTGCCCCTACCCGAGGAGCCCGGCGACCCCGATGGTCCGGAGGACCTCGGTCCACAGCCCGGGCCATCGCGGCTGTCCGCCGCCCAGGCCGCCGCCAGAGCGGCCGCCCGCGGCGGGGCCCGCAACCACAACGGCGGAGCTTCGACTCCCGCGCACCCCGCCCTTGAGGACGACCTGCCCAGCGAGGACGACGAGGACGCCGAGGAGGCCGGCGTCGTTGGGCTGGAAGTCGTCAAACGCCTCCTGGGCGCCACCGTCCTGGAGGAAGTCACCGTGACCCAGGAAGGACACTGACCTTGCCCGCAGCCTACGAAGGCGCACTTCAGGACCTCGTCGACCAGTTCGGCGAACTGCCCGGCATCGGCCCCAAATCCGCCCAGCGGCTCGCCTTCCACATCCTGTCCGCGGACGCCGAGAGCGTCGAGCGGCTGGTGGAGGCACTGCGGGCCGTCAAGTCCCGCGTGCACTTCTGCGTCACCTGCGGAAACGTCGCCGAGGAGGAGCAGTGCGCCATTTGCCGTGACCCGCGCCGCGACCGGCGGGTCATCTGCGTGGTGGAGGAGCCCAAGGACGTGGTCGCCATCGAGCGCACCCGCGAATACCGGGGCCTCTACCACGTGCTCGGCGGTGCCATCGACCCGATCAACGGGGTCGGCCCGGACGACCTGCGCATCCGCGAGCTGTTCGCCCGGGTGGGGGACGGCTCCGTGGAGGAGGTCATCCTCGCCACCGACCCGGACGTGGTCGGCGAGGCGACCGCCGCCTACCTGACACGCATGCTGCGCACCATGGACGTGCCCGTCTCGCGGCTCGCCTCCGGCCTGCCCGTCGGCAGTGACCTGGAGTACGCGGACGAGGTCACCCTCGGGCGCGCCTTCGAGGGACGCCGCCGGATCGACGAGGAGAGCTGAGCGACGGCAGGCCTGAGCCGAGGCGCGGATTCGGCCGCAGCTCCCCTGGCTACCTCATCCGCAATCGCGAAGAGCCCCATTAATCTCAGCGCCGGGGTGCTGCCGGAGATGGCGGACGGCGATTGCCCGGCGATCGCGGTGCTTTCGGCCGTGCGAGTCACGCTCTCCGAGGACCTCGGTGAGCGAGAGGTGCGCCAGGATGACATCTCGGAGTGAACCGCCTGTTCCCGGCGCCGAGGCCGGATGACGGCGCGCGGGCACTAGGTGTCTCGCCGCCAGAGGGCGAGGGCATAGGCCGTGAGGCACAGACCCGCCCAGATGACCAGCGTGGCCGCGGCGACTGCGGGCGGCAGCGCGGTGACGTCGTAGCCGGGGGTTCCCAGCAGGCTGAGGGCGGCCTGGTCGGGGAGGAGCCGCAGGACCTGGGGCCACTGCAGGATGCCGGTGCCGACCACGACGGGCACGGCGATCAGGATTCCGATGGCCGCGATCGCGGAGCGCAGTAGCCCGGCCAGACCGAAGGCGATCGCCGACATCAGCAGGTAGACCGCGGCCCAGCGGGCGATGTCCAGCAGGGCCCCGCTGACGCCCAAGTCGGCGGGGATGTCGATGATGAGTCTGGCGGGTATGACCGCAATGGCCGTGGCGACGACGACGACGGCCAGCATGCCGGCGGTCTTGCCCGCCATTAGGGCTCGTCGATTCGGTACCGCCAGGAGCGTCATGCGGATCTGTTCGCCTCGATACTCGCCCGCTGCGGCGTAAACGGGAAGCGCAAGGAAGGCATAAACGGGGGCGAACATCACCATGCCGAAGGAGGAGACGGACACCGGTTCGATTTGGTCGGGCTGGGTGTAGAAACCGACGCCGGAGGCGGCGACGACGGCCAACGCCAGGTTCGCGCAGGTGGCGACCATAACCATGATGAGCGTGTATGGGGAGGTCACCAGTTTGGTGACCTCACCGGCAACGATGTCGCGAAGGCGGATGGGGAGCGGTCGAGCTGCGCTCATCATGCGTCCCTCCTGAGTACGCCCGCCACAGCGGCGACGCAGGAGGCCACCGCCCAACCGAGCAGCACGGCCGCACCCCGGGCAGGGCTGCCGGTCAGTGGGACGGCGACGTCCCCTCCGGCCAGCACCAGGTTCCGTGCCGCGCTGAAGGGCATCAGCGCGTCGACGGCGGGGGAGACAAACGCGAGTACCTGCGTCATGGTCACCATGATCAGCAGCACCGTGACAATGACGCCGACGAGCGTCTTACGCGCTATCAGGGTGAGGGCGTAGATGAACACAGTGGCGGCAACCATGAACAGAAGGATGCGGGCGTCGGCCAGGGGCAGGCTCGGCGACCACACGCCGCCCGCAAGTGCATCGGAGTCACGGACCGCCAGGTGGAGCAACGCCTTGGCCGCACCGATCCAAATCACGCCGAGGGTCAATACCTGGAGCGCCACTGCAATGAGCTTTCCTGCCAGCAGGCGTCCGCGGTCAGGGACAGCGAGCACGCTCATGCCGAACTGGCCGGTACGGAACTCGGCGCCGGCGATCACCGCGCCGAGCAGAGGCGTCAGGATGGCGGGGTTGAAGATGTAGGCGACGTAATCGGTGAAGACAGACGCGTCGACGACGACCAAGAGACCGTCCACCTCGCTGGTTCCGTCGCCGCGTAGGTTCGCGACCAGCTCGTGGTTGAAGGTGAAGGACTGGAACTGGAACAGGAGGAGAACCGCGGTTAGGAGCAGCGTCATGATCCAGACGCTGGGCAAGGTGAGGGCCTTGGTGAGTTCCGAGCGGACGATGCTGAGCATGCGGTTCACCGGCCTTGTCCGGGGTCAGCGTCGGTGAGGGCGAAGAAGGCGTCCTCAAGTGAGGTGTGGCCCGCGGTGATCTCATCCAGGGTGCCGTCGGCGATGATCCGTCCCCGGTTGATGATGACAATGTCATCGACCGTTTGAGCGGTTTCCCCCATGAGATGACTGGACAGCAGCACGGTGTTTCCGGCGTCGGCGTAACGGCGCAGGAAGGCGCGGATGGTACGAATGCCCTCGGGGTCGAGGCCGTTCACCGGCTCGTCCAGCACCAGGAAGCGCGGCTCGCCCAGGAGAGCGGCGGCCAGTCCCAGGCGTTGGCGCATGCCGAGCGAGTACTTGCGTACTCGCGTTGTGGCGGCGTCGGCCAGCCCGACCTGTTCAAGTACCTCACCCACGCGGCGGGCGGGTATCCGGTTGGACTGGGCGATCCAGCGCAGGTGGTCGATGCCGCGGCGTTCAGGGACGGCGGAGGCGCCGTCGAGCATCGCACCGACCGTGCGCAGTGGCTGTTTCAGGGCCGTGTACGGGCGCCCGTCTATAAGCGCGGTGCCGGAGGTGGGGCGGTCCAGGCCGAGCAGGATGCGCAGCGTTGTGGACTTGCCGGCCCCATTCGGTCCGAGAAAGCCGGTCACCCGGCCGGGCTTCGCGGTGAAGCCGACCCGAGCGACTGCGGTCTTGCCCCCGTACTTCTTGGTCACGTTGACGATCTCAATCATGCGGTGAAACCCCTTCCGGGCGATTGCGGCGACTTCATGCCGCCGGTGCAACCGTTCCACCGAAGGGCTGGGTGCCGCGTCGTACGGATGTCGACATTTGCCGGCGCCGGTCCACCCTCGGGCGGGCGCGAAAGCAGGTGGGTCAGCGTGACTCGTACAGCAGCCCCGCCTGGTAGGCGAGCACGGCCAGCTGCGTGCGGTCGCTGACGTCCAGCTTCGTAAACAGCCGACTCAGGTAGGTGCGCACGGTGGGCAGGGCCAGGAAGAGCTCCTCCGCGATCTGCCGATTGGAACGTCCCTGGGCCACCAGGCGGATCACCTGGAGCTCCCGCCCGCTCAGGCGCACATCGGCGAATGGATGATGCGAGTGGGACGGCCGCCGCTCGAACTGTCCCATCAACCGTGCGGTCACCTCCGGGGCCAGGGACGCGTGCCCGGCATACACGGCCCGCACCGCGCTGAGAACCTCGGAGGAGGAGGCGTTCTTCAGCAGGAAGCCCGCCGCGCCCTGCTTGAGAGCGTCGGCCACGTACTCGTCCAGGTCAAAGGCCGTCAGCATGATGACTCGCGTGTCCGACTCACCTGTGCCGCGCAGCACGTCGATCCCGTTTCCACCGGGCATCTGCACATCTATGAGCGACACGTCCGGGCGCAGCGTGGTGATCTTCCGGATCGTCTCCGGGACGGTTTCCGCCTCGCCCACGACGCGAAATCCTTCGGCGGCGTCGAACAGGCGCCGATAGACGCGGCGGAAGTCGGCATCGTCGTCGGCGAGAAACACGGTAATGGAGGTGTTCATGGCGCCTCCCGCAACGGTATCCGCGCCAGCACCCGTGTGCCGCCGTGGGCCAGGGGAGACACGGTCAGGGCGCCGCCGACCGAATCAACCCGCTCACGCATGCCCGCCAAGCCGGAGCCGGGAGCCTGGCGGGCGGATATGCCGGTGCCGTCGTCGTCGACGCGGACGGCGAGGGCTCCGCCGTCGATCCCGACGGCGACCGTGCAGGCCGATGCTCCGGAGTGCCGCACGACGTTGCTGAGCGCCTCCTGTACCACACGGGAGACGACCTCCTCGAGCTCCGGCGCAAGCGTCGGCAGGTCGAGCTCGGAGGTGACGTCGAGGCCGCTCACCCGCGCCGCCGTCACCAACTCCTGGAGTGACGGTGCAGTGGAGCGGGCCGGGTCATCGGCACGCAGGGTGCGCACCAGCTGCTGGACCTCCTCCAGGGCGGCGCGTGCGCGCTCCTCAATGTCCGTCAGGCTCACTCGCAGCTCGTCCTGTGTTGTGGAGGTGCTGCGGGCGACGTCGGCCTCCGCCCGAATGACGCTGAGCGCATGCCCGACGACGTCGTGAACCTCCCGGGCGATCGCCACTTGTTGTTGGGCGCGCAGCGCCTGGGCGCGTTGTCGGGCCGCCTCGCCCGCGGAAGCGAGTCTGCGGGACTCCGCGCAGCCGAGCAGCCAAGAGACGCCGACGGCAAGGCCGGAGGCCACGATGCGTTGTGTCATTGAATCCGCGGCCGGAGTGCCGAAGAGAGCCGCCAACAGAATCAGCACGATGACGGCCGCGAGGCGGAAGGCGCGCGTTCGGGAGCCGTACCTGACCGCCAGCGGGTACAGGCACCACGCCGCGGCGAGCATCGGATCGGTGGCCAGTCCCAGGTGCCAGCCGACCGCGGTGGTGATGAATGCGGCTGCCGGCGCGGCGAGGGGCAGGCGCCAGCGCAGCAGCATCGCCGCGGCGACAAGCGCTGCGAGCAGAACGCCGAGCGGCCAAGACGCCGGACGGTCGGGGGCGCCCGGTGCCGGGGCCCAGAACAGCCCGATTACGACGGCCGCCGCCCCCGTATCAACAACGAACGGGAGCGACGGCGTATGCCAGATCGTTCTCGCGTCCATGTCGCGCAACATACCGGTACTCACGGCGAGGGACATCCGGCCGAAATGCGCGGCCGCCACGTCCTTGCGTGTGACTCACGCCAGGCGGATGCCGCGGGGGAGCGGACCCGCCGGGACCCGCAGGCGGCGGGCCGCAACCCAGGCCCCGCCCGCGCCGAGCAACAACAGCAGTGCCGCGCTAGCGGGCCAGAACGCCACGTGTCCGGCGCCGGACTCGTCCCGCGAGCTCTCGTAGACGTCGTCGTCGCTGTCATCGGCCTGCTCGGCGCAGGGGTTATGGACCGTTGGTTCTGAGGACTGCGGGTCGCGCATCGTGTCGATTGCTCGGCCGAGCCCCTCCAGGAAGTTATCAGAGTTGTAGTGGCTCAGCGGCGCGCGGGTCGAAACATCTCCCAGTGCCACAAAGGGATTGGGAATGAGCAGCCACCAGATCCGCTCGGTGTGAGTGACCGTGTTGTGGTACCGGTAGGGGTCCTCGTGGCACACCAGCTGGTCATCCGTGGAGGCGTCATGGTCGATGCTGTAGGTGATCGATTCCTGCTGCTCCTGCACCATGGGAGCAACAAGCACGGTGGCCATGGGTGTGCCGACCGTCAGCGCCGCCACCACCAGGTAAGTCAGCACGGCGGATGCCGAGGTGCGCGCCGTCAACGCGGAGAAGCCCAGGCCGATCCCGCACACCGACCCCAGCGTCACCACCAGCAGCAGCATATGGCCCAGCAGCGCCGGCAGGTTCGCCCCGCCCACCGCCGCCAGTATCAGCAGGAATGGCAGCGCCACCGCCAGGAAGGCCATGGCCGCCAGCCACGCCGCCAACAGCTTCCCGACGGCGATCTCCCGGCTGCGCAGCGCCGTGGCCTGTAACAGCGCCAGGGTCGCGTCGGCGCGGTCCCCGTTGATGGAGGTGGCCGACAGCGTGGGTGCCACGATCAACCCGATCCCAAGCACGAAGCACAGCACCATGTCATACAGGACCGGTGCGAACTCCTCGCGTTCCATGCCCGCGGAGACGGACAGTCCCGTCATGCCCACGAACAGCACTATGAGCACCAGCGCCCACACCAGCAGCATTACCCACCAGCGGGTCGACCGCACTCGCTGCCGCAACTCCAGCACCATCACGGTGCGTATGCCCTGTCGGCTCATGCGCGCTCCTCCTCCATTGCGAGATACGCCGCCTCCAGCGCACCGGTCGCCGGTGCGAAGGACACCACCTCGACTCCGTCCTCAACGGCCTGCCGCAGAATGCGTGCCGCGGCGGCGTCGTCGGCCACATCCAAATGCACTGAACCGTCGGGGTCGACGACGGCACCCGGCGGTGCCCCCGCCCGCGCCCACGCGGCCAGGCGCCCGGAGTCCAGGGCCCGCATCCGCCAGGTGGTGCGCAGCGGCGTCGGACGCACCGGCACCGCGCCGCCGGCCGACGCCGCAGTCCCGGTCCCGGACTCCGCATCAGAAGCTCCTACATCCTGGCTAGAGGCCGTCGCGACGGCGTCGGCGGAGTTGGCGCCAGGCGGCACAACCGCGCGCCCACGGGACATGAAGACGACGCCGTCGACCATCTCCTCCAGCTCGCCGAGCACGTGGCTGGAGATCAGCACCGTCGCCCCCTGGTCGGCCAGGTCCCGCAGAATGCCGCGCAGATCGGCGCGTGAGCGGGGGTCCATGCCGGCCGCGGGCTCGTCGAGCAGCAGCACCTGCGGGGAATGAACGAGCGCTCGCGCCAGGCCCAGGCGCTGCTTCTGCCCACGCGACAGCACGCGCGCCGGGGTGCGTGCCATGTCTTCCAGATGCACGAGGGCGAGCATGTCGGCGGCGCGCTCGCGGGCGGTCACGTCGTCGAGTCCCTGGGCGGCGGCGAAGGTCAGCAGGATCTCCGTGCAGGTCAGCGAGTCCCAGGTGCCGAAGGCATCCGGCATCCAACCCACCGCCTGGTGCACCTGACGCGGCTGGGTGACCGGGTCTAGGCCCGCCACCTTGATCGTGCCCGTATCAGGGCGCAGCAGTGCCGCCAGCATGAGCAGCAGGGTGGTCTTGCCCGCCCCGTTGGGGCCTACCAGGCCGGTGATGGCGCCGGCGGGCGCGGACAGGCTCAGCCGCTGCACGGCCGGCGCCGACCCGAAGAAGCGTGTGACCTCGCTCGCCTCAATACTCATGGGGCTTAATGTAACGGTTACGTCATGTGGCGGCGAGCTCGTCGCCGGGCTCGACGCGTGGTTGTCGGCACCGCTCGGGAGATGGCAGGCCTTCCGCGCGTCGCCGGTAGGATTCAGTCATGGTTGACCAGCCGATCACACGCCTAGGCGTGACCAACTTCGGGCCCTTCGCGTCGGCCGACCTGACCTTCTCGCCTCAGATCAACGTCTTTGTCGGCACGAACAACACCGGCAAGTCCATGCTCCTCAAGCTGCTGTACGCCATGACGGCGGTGGCCTCGGAAAAGTCGAACCCGGCGCGCTCGAGCAATCCGGAGTGGTTGTTGGGTGGGTGGCATGGCGCCTTGCGGGGCAAACTTCCTGGAGTGTTCAAAACCGCGGAAGACTTGAGCCGTCTGGTGACTCATGGTGAGGTGCGCAGTCAAGCGGACTTCGAGTTAGGGGAGGGCTCGGCGTTGTCATACACCTATGATGAGAATAATAAGCCCTTTTTTAGGGCTAATTATATCCGTACCGCCAGTTTTTCGCGACCCCAGGCTTTTCCCGTCTTCATCCCGGCGCATGAGATCCTCTCGGTCGCTCACGGTCTGCGCTCGCTCTTCGCCACCTACGAGGTCCCGTTTGATGAGACCTGGAACGACCTGGCGACGCTCCTTTACCGCCCCCGACTCAAGGACCGCTCCGACACGGAGATTGAGGACGTCATCGGCGACATCGTCGGCGGACGCTTCGAGGTCCGGGATGACCGTTTTGTCCTGCGCCGCGACAGTGAGGCTGATCCAGGTTTCCAGCTTGAGGCGCCGCTGGTCTCCGAGGGGCACCGCAAGCTCGGCATGATCCAGGTGCTCCTCGCCAACGGGGTTCTTAAAGATCAGGGGTACCTGTTCTGGGATGAGCCCGAGGCGAATCTCAACCCCGCTTCCATCCGGCTTCTCGCCCCGCTCATCGCCGGGCTCGCCCGCCGCGGTGTCCAGGTCTTCCTCGCCACGCACAGCCTCTTCCTCCTGCGCGAGCTCCAGATGCTCGACGAGGATGAGGACGCGGACATCCGCTACTTCGGGCTCGACCGCGCCAACGACGATCCGGTGACTGTGACGCAGGCCGATGACCTTGACGACCTGCCTGTCATCACGGGTCGGGAGGACTCTCCGGCTGTGCCGTGGACCGCGAGATGGAGCGCGGCAGGATGTCAGGCTCACCGGCAGATGTAGTAGGGCGCGCCATCGGGCGCTCGGGTCGACGAGGAGGGCTGAGAGCAGGACGTTCGGGGGCCAGCGGTGTCCGAAATGGTGACAAACGCCGGACTCGGTGCCCGGATTGGTTTTTGCAACCGCATGATTCCAACGTTTCGTGAGTCGTGAGCCGGCGACTCGGGCTCGTTTGTCACCGTTTGTGACAATGCAAGTCTTGTGGCGTGGATTGAACGGCCCAGGCACGAATCCATGGCGCGCTCGACCGGAAGGATGCGCATGCCGTGTGACGGCGGCGCGTCCGCGTGGTGCTTCGGGTCGACGCCGGCGGTGGCGCCTCCGAGTGAGGTGTCGGGTTCAGTCGTCGACATAGTCCTCACCGTATTTCTCAATGTACTACGACTCCCATTGATCAATCTCGGTGATTTCGGGCGAGTCCAGCCCGACGCTCATGGACTTGTTCGAGGCGACGAGGCATACGGTGACTTGGTTGTTGAGTATCCAGTCGGTCTGGAGGACGTCGGTTCGGTTACCGGTTTGTTCGCCGGGTCCGTACAGCTGCGTGAGTGCGTCGGCGATGGCATCGTATGTCCGCCACAGGGAAGTCGTCCAAGGAGTGTTTCGCTTGGCCCGCGGGTTACGGGAACAAAGGGGTATCGACACCTCGCTGCATCGGCCGTCCAATCGTATCAGGTACCCTCCGTCTTGGTTGACGGTCAGTTCGGTGGTGAATAGTTCGGGGTCTTCGGGGTTGGGTGTCCAGCCGAGTTTGTCGCGTACGGCGCAGGCGGTCTCCCAGGTGATGGGCCAGTCGAGCTCGGCCCAGGCACGAATCCACTCGATGGCGCGCTCGACAGGAAGTATTTTGATCTCGGTCATGTCGGTGTCCTTGCTGGCTGGTTTGGGTGCTGCGTGTTCGGGCTTGTTGGTATCGATTCTATAGCGCGGCCATGGCCTCCTCCCTGGCCTGAATGGCCTGGGGCGTGAGAGTGAAGGGCGTAGTGCCGCTGACCTCGGCGTAGCCGACCGCGGGGGTTGAGTACACCTCGATCAGGAGCCTTGTGCGTCCGTCCTTGACGGACTGCCAGACTTGGGGTGGTCGTGGAAGTACTGGGCCACGCGGGGATCGGTGAGCATGCGGTCACGCACATATGGCGGGGTGGCCTGCGCGGTCATGCCCTCGAACTGTGTCTGGACCTGTTTGGTGGACACCGTCGCCGTGCCGCCCTTGTACTCGGGGAAGACGATCTCGCTGCTGTCGGGCTTCACCCCCATGCCGTCCGGACGGTTCCTGCCGGGACCGGGCGTGCCGGGACCGGTGGAGTGGAAGGAGTCCGGGATGTCGTACCCGCGGCGCGCAAGTGCCTGCTCCTCGCCCCGTTCGCCGATGTACTCGGCAATACGCCGCTCCGTAGAACGCGCCTTCGTAGCTTGCTCGGCGGCATGACGAAGCGTCTTGATTTGGGCGTCGCTGTAGCCGGCGCCCTCCAACCGTGTGAGCGTCGTCTCGTTTTTTGGTGCTGAAGGCGCTCATGTCATAGCCGGGTGGTATGGCGTCTTTGAGGCGTTTTTCGGCGGCCTGGCGGGCGGCCTTGGCGGCGTCCCGTTGGGCGAAGAGGTTGTTGACCTCGGTCAGGCCGGTGATCTCCCGGCGTGCGGCGCGGGTGAGTGCGAGGCTTTCGGCGGTGGTGCGTGCGGCGGCGCGGGTGCCGAGCCCGAGGGCGGAGCCGGGTATGAAGGTTAGTGCGAAGTCCACGCCGTCCAGCAGGAGCTGCTCCCAAGTGACGTTGGTGGCGTAGGAGCGGGTTGCGGCGGCAGGGTCCTGGAGGAAGGTGGCGATGCCCCGGCCGTGGGCGAGGGCCCAGGTGCCCACGCCCACGGCGCCGAGCGCCGCGGTCACGGACAGGCCCGCCCACGCGAGCAGGAGTACTGCGAGGGCGGTCACCAGGATCTGCCCGAGTAGGCCCAGGGAGTCCCACCACTTGGCCAGCCCGTCCAGCAGGCCGGCGAAGAAGTAGGGCCAGTCGGGCTGCTGGAGCCAGGTGCCGATGTCCTGGACGAGCCGGGTTCCGTACCACAGGCAGGCCGTCAGCATTACGGCGCCTACGGCGAGGGAGATGATGCGGAAGGTGTTGCGGGCGGCCGACTCGGTGTCGGGGGTGGTGACGGTCATGGCGTCCTGGCGCACCCCGCGCACCTGCTCGCCCATGGCCCGGCCCTCGGCCATGCGCCACCGGCGGGGCAGAGACCGGTCCCCGTAGGCCGTCCAGACGATGACCAGGTCGGACCAGGCATAGGCGGCCAGCCACACCAGGGCCTGCACCGGCACCCGCAGGGCGGGAGCACCAACCATGGCTAGACCGGGCGTCTTGGGGGCCTCGATGGCGACGTCGCCGACCACGCCGGCGCGGTGGCGGCGGTGGGCGTCGACCAGCATGCAGGTGATGAACAGGGCGACGGAGATGTGGATTTGGGTGTGGCCCTGACCGAGGGCTTGCCAGGTCAGGCGTATCCAGGTGGGGATGGCGGTGTCCTGGTCGGCCCAGTCGGTCCAGCCGACGGCGGCGTTGTAGCAGGCATGATCCACAATCGCCGTCGTGTCAGCGTCGCCACGGGCGGCAGCCAGGCTGCGGCGCGCAACCAGGGGCGGCGGGTGCGCCATAGGGCAAGGGCCAGGGCGATGCCCATGGCCGCCCCCATGGTGGGGATCTGGTGCCCGGTGGTCATCACCTCCACCGGGGTGTCCAGCTCCAGCAGGTTCTCGGCCCAACTGCCCCCATGTATCAGGAACCTGCCTGCCGTCCACGGGTTCAGCGAGTACTGGAATGCGGTCCTCTCCTAGCAGCTGGGCGATTATGCCCGGGGGCACCAGGCGGCGGGCGCCGTCCTCGGCGATGATGAAGCCCGCCCCGGCCGCGAATCCCAGCAGCGCCCAGTCCACTGCGGCCAGTCGTCTGATCCGGCCCGGTGCCAATAGCGCCAGGGCCAGCAGCGGCAGCAGCTTGCCCGGTTCCTCCACAAACGCTGCCAGTGCGATGCGGGCGCCGTCATCGGTGGTAGACAAGCCGATCGCCTCACCGATCGCGCGGGTGGCCGCTGCCACCAGGCCCGACCAGGGCACGCTGATGCCCATCAGCAGCAACAGCGGGCGCAGCCCCATGGTGCGGGTGCGTGAGACCAGCCCTATGATCAGCAGGCAGCCGGTCATGAACAGCGTGGGCACCAGACCCAGCGCCAGGCGCGGCACCACCGCCAGCGCGATCACACCCAGCACCAGCGCCACGGTGGAGACCACTCGCTGAGCCCGCACCACCGCGCGTGCGAAACCCGCATGGTGCGCCCACCAGCCCCACCAGCCCTCAAGCGACCGCTCCCACCACTCCGCCGGCACATCCAGCACCGACAAGACGCGACCCCCGCCCGCCGCAGCACGCGCCCCGGGACCGGGCGCGCTCCCGCTCCCAAGCGGGGGTGGCGCTGACGCAGGTGCAGGCGCGGGCGCAGCAACTAACGCCCCAGAACCAGGTGCGCTCCACGCCCCAGTGCCGGGCACACTCCCGTACGTTCCGTATGTGGGTGCCGACGGCGCCACGGACCCATAGCCCTGCACGGGCCCGGCGGGCACACCAGGACCGGCCGCCGACGGCGTCATCCCATACCCCGACACCCGGTCAGGCGCCGAGCCGGCCGCCGATGCCGGTCGGCTCGAGTCGTTGTCCGCAGCCGGCATCACCCCGTACGCACTCTGCGGCACAGCCGCATGCCGACCCCGCGCCGGCTCCGGCGAAGCCCCTGGCGGAGGCGGGGCGGAGGAGGCGTCGGGACGTCGTCGCTCTGGACGGTGACCACCTGTGGCTCATTGAGGCGAAGGACTACGCCTACCCGGAGGCGAGAGAGCCCAAGGACCTGGTCGCCGTCGTGGCCGAGAAGGTCATGGATACGCTCGCGGGCCTGCACGCCGGGACCCGCGACGAACACGCCAAGCGGGAGATATGCCGCAAGGCGGTGAGGGCTCGGACGCTGTATGTCGCGCTGCGCATCGACCTGCCCGGCGCACAGCCACACGCGGGGCGAGGTCGGCAAGCCGCCGCACAGCAGACGATGGCGAACTATCGGCAGAAGCTCCGCAGATCGCTCCGCCGCGTCGTCAACGGCAAGGTTCACGTCATCACAGGCCGGGAGGACCCATCGACTGTCGCGTGGACCGTGCGATGGAGCGAGGCAGGACGTCAGGATCACGGCAGTAGGCGTGCCTTCGAGGGACGCCGCCGCGTGGACGAGGAGGGCTGACCCAGGAGTCGGCCGGGCGTTGCACGACCTTGGTGTACGTTCCACGACCACCCCGGGGTCGTGAAACATGTACCAAGGTCGTGGAACGACGCCCGGGGTCGTGGAACGTGGCGGAGCGTCAACGCGGGCGCCGGCGCGGGCCGGAGGTCGCCGTCCGGATCCGCCCGCCCACGCCACCGGCCCCGCTCCCACCTGGCGGTCGCCGTAAGCCGCCGTAACACCCGGGCCGTATGCTTGGGCCAGACGCCACGCCGAGGACGCCGGGACGCCCCGCGCGGGCGCCCGCCGAATCGGTGTCGGCAACGACCAACCGGCAGCACAACGGCAGGAACCCCCACATGGCACTGGTAGTGCAGAAATACGGAGGCTCATCCGTCAGCGACGTCGAGGCGATCCGCCGCGTCGCCAAGCGCGTCGTCGCCACCCGCAAGGCGGGTAACACCGTGGTGGTGGTCGTCTCCGCCATGGGTGACACCACCGACGACCTGCTGGACATGGCCGACGCTATCTCCGCCAAGCCGCCCGCCCGCGAGATGGACATCCTCCTGTCCGCCGGCGAACGCATCTCCATGGCGCTGCTGGCCATGGCCATCGGCGAGTTGGGCGTGCCCGCGCGCGCCTACACCGGCGCCCAGGCCGGCGTGCTCACCGACTCCAAGTACGGGCGCGCCAGCATCGTCGGCGTCCTTCCCGAGCGCATTGCCCGCGCCATTCAGATGGGGGCGGTCGCCGTCGTCGCCGGCTTCCAGGGGATTAACGAGGTGGAGGACGTCACCACCCTGGGGCGCGGCGGCTCCGACACCACCGCCGTCGCCCTCGCAGCCGCCCTGAACGCGGACGTCTGCGAGATCTACACCGACGTCGACGGCCTGTTCACCGCCGACCCGCGCATCGTCCCCACCGCCCGCCGCATCGAGGCGCTCTCCAGCGAGGAGACCCTGGAGATGGCCGCCAACGGCGCCAAGATCCTGCACCTGCGCGCGGTGGAGTACGCCCGCCGCTTCGGCGTGCCCCTGCACGTGCGCTCCTCCTTCTCCGACAAGACCGGCACCTGGATCTACGACGGCCGCCGCGAGGGCGCCTTCATCCCGCCCCTCCTGCCCGGGGCCGACGACGACGCCCCCTCCGCCCCCACGCCCGCGCTCGCCTCCGGTGTCCCCGCCGATGCCTCGGCACCGCCCGCTTCGGTACCTGCCGCCTCGGTGCCCGGTCGACCCACTCGGGCACCCGCCGTTGACGCCGTCACTGGGCGCGTCGTCGCACCCGATGGTGCCCTGCCGCCCGACGGCGCCTCCGTCGGCGCCGCCCACACCAAGGCCGTCAACGCCCGCGCCCAGGCCCGCCCGCACCCGTCCGCCCAGGAGGATCACGTGGAAGCCCCCGTCATTTCCGGTATCGCCCACGACCGCAGCCAGGACAAGATCACCCTGGTCGGCGTGCCCGACATCCCCGGCGCCGCCGCCCGCATCTTCGAGATCGTGGCCCGCGCCGACACCAACATCGACATGATCGTGCAGGACGTGTCCGCGGAGGGCACCGGCCTGACCAACATCTCCTTCACCTGCCCCGACGGGGACTCTGCGGCGGCCCGCGCCGCCCTCGAGGCCGCCCAGGACGAACTCGGCTTCAAATCCCTGCACTTCAACCCCAACATCGGCAAGCTCTCCCTGGTCGGCGCCGGCATGCGCTCCCACCCGGGCGTGTCCGCCAAGCTCTTCGGCGCCCTGAGCGATGCCGGGATCAACATTGACATGATTTCCACCTCCGAGATCCGCATCTCGGTGGTGGTGGACGACGCCGTACTCGACGAGGCCGTGCGCGCCGTCCACTCCGCATTCGGCCTCGACGCCGAGGCCGCCGAGGCGGTCGTCTACGGAGGTACCGGACGATGAGTAACCCCAGCAACCAGAACCGCCAGGCCGCTCAAGCGGGTGCGGGTGAGTACGTGGGTCCCGCGGGCCAGTATGTAGGCCCGGAGGACGGCATCGCCGTCGCCGTCGTCGGCGCCACCGGGCAGGTCGGCCGGGTCATGCTCACCATGCTCGCCCAGCGCGACTTCCCCGCCCGCAGCCTGCGCCTGTTCTCCTCCGCCCGTTCCGCCGGGAGCATGCTGGAGTTCCGGGGCGCCCGCATCGAGGTGGAGGACGTGGCCACCGCGGACCTGACCGGCATCGACGTGGCCATCTTCTCCGCCGGCGCGACGGCCTCGCGCGAGTATGCGCCCCGCTTCGCCGCCGCCGGCGCCGTCGTGGTGGACAACTCCTCCGCCTGGCGCCGAGACCCCGACGTGCCGCTGGTGGTCGCCGAGGTCAACCCGGAGGCGCTGGCCGACCGCCCCAAGGGCATCATCGCCAACCCCAACTGCACCACCATGGCCATCATGCCGGCCCTGAAGGTGCTGCACGAGGAGGCCGGGCTCCGGCGCCTGGTCGCCTCCACCTATCAGGCCGTGTCCGGCTCCGGGCGCGCCGGGGTGGCGGAGCTGGCCGGGCAGGTGCGTGCCGCCGTCGAGCAGGGGCAGGACATCGAGGGCCTCGCCCTGGATGGGCGGGCCGTCAGCTTCCCCGAGCCGAACGTGTACGTGGACACCATCGCCTTCAACGCCGTCGCCTGGGCCGGGAACGACGCCGGCGACGGCTCCGGGGAGACCGACGAGGAGCAGAAGCTGCGCAACGAGTCCCGCAAGATCCTGGGGATCCCGGACCTGCGCGTATCCGGCACCTGCGTGCGCATCCCGGTGTTCGCCGGGCACGGCGTGAGCGTGAGCGCCGAGTTCGAGCGCCCCCTCGCCCCCGAGCGGGCCATCGAGCTGCTGCGCGCGGCCCCCGGCGTCACCTACGACGACGTGCCCAGCCCACTGAAGTCCGCCGGCCGCGACGGCACCTTCGTGGGTCGGGTGCGCGCCGACGGCGCCTGGGACGACGGCCACGGCATCGCGCTGTTCGCGGTGGGTGACAACCTGCGCAAGGGCGCCGCCCTCAACGCTGTCCAGCTCGCCGAACTCGTCGCCGTGGAACTGCGCCGAGGTCGGTAGATCTTACGTACTGAGGTCGGTTGAAGTGGCTGCGGCGTCCATTGTCGGGCGGCCTCCTGCCACTCACGCGGAAGCTGGTTCGGCTTCCGGCACCTCGCCGGCGTACAGGTACACCTCAACGTTCTCCGGCAGCCCGGGCACGTCCAGCCGCAGCTCCCGGGTTGCGGCGCGCGTCAGGGCCTGCCGCTCGCAGAACTCGTAGCCGCAAAGCGAGTCCGTGTACAGGAAGAAGTCCTTGCGGCCGTGGGCGCGCAGGTGCTCCATGAAACCGTCGTACAGCCGGGTGCCGATCCCGCGGCCCCGACAGGCGGGATGCACCGCGAGCAGAGTGATCTCGTCGGTGAGGGCGGCGCATCCGCCCATTAGCACGTCCTGCCGCAGTTCGGCGCGGCGGTAGTCGAAACCGAATGCCTGCGTGAGTGTGTCCCACTGCGGCATTCCCGCCGTCGCCAACCAGGCCATCCCGGCGAGCCTGTGGGCGTGAACGAGCGGTTGGGCCGGAAGCGGGGGCTCGTCCTCGACACGGCCCATGATCACGCCCATGACCCGCTCGGTGCCGGGTGCCTCGTCGCCGTCGCCCTGAGCGTGGTCGGTGGCGACGGCGACCTGCGCGTAGGTGGAGGCGAGCAGGCATTCGGACAGGAACACTTCCGCGGCGGAGCGCTCGAGGTACGGGCGCGGCGCATAACGGCGGATGTTGAAGGCGTCGAGGACAATCGCCATGACCCCCTCGGCGTCCCGGGGCTCGTAGGGGCGGTAGGTAGTGGTGGACATCGTGCCTCCTGGCATTGTCGGAACTAGCGTTCGTCGATGCGACGCTAGGTAGCCGGCCTGGGCGGCTCCGGGGAGGCGCCTTCGTGTTTCCGACGTCGCCGAGAAGGGCGAGGCGCTGGCGGTCTACGGCGCTGATCCGCCTGCCGGGCACATACTTGGGGCACGACGCGCAAGAGTGCGGCACCCCTCGGGGATACCCGCATGCGGCGTCGCCACCCAATTGCGTACCCGCACTGCCGCACCGTTGCGAGAGGATGATGTGGACGTGGTCGCCAAGGCGGACAGGCTCGAACGACTTTTGCGTGAACTCCATGCCGCCAGCCGCCCGGTGTCGGCCCGAGCGCTGGCGGCCATGCTGCAAGTCACCGACCGCTCGATCCGCTCCTACGTCAAGGAGCTGAACGAGGGCCAAGACGATGACCTCATCCGGTCCACGCCGTCCGGCTATCAGTTGGATCGCCGCGTGTACCGGATAAGGCGCGAGCATGCCGCCGGCCGAACCACACACCGAAGTCTCGACCAGCGTGGCCGCCTGAACGAGCTGGCCCGTATTCTCCTCACGGCCTCCGAGGAGTGTGAGGTGTTTGAACTGGCCGATCGGCTCTGCGTGAGTCCATCGACGTTGGAGGCGGACCTTGGTCGCGTCCGCCTACTCCTGCGGGACCATGAACTGACGCTGAGGCGGCACGGATCATACATTCGCATAGACGGACCGGAACAGCGGCGTCGACGACTCATCCGCCAAATACTGCTCTCTCCGGTCGATGACGAGTTGGAATCGGACCGGCACCGCACGCATCTGGCGCGGCGGCGTGAACTCACCCGCGGCGTCCGCTCCGTGCTCGCAGACAACGGCGTCGTCTTGAACGAGTACGTCCTGCTCAATCTGTGCACGCACCTGTACATCGCTCTCGAGGGATACCCCATCGACTACTCCGGACGCGCAGCATACGACGCCGACGTCTTGACCATTGCCCGCGCGGTCACCGACTGGGTGAGCCGGTGGTCCGAGCGTTCGCTGCCGGATTCGGAGACCGACTTCGTCGCCTCCTTCCTCGCGGTCTCCACTCACCGAAACGCCGACGGCGAGGGTCTGGATCCGGCGGTCCTCGACGTCGTCCGTGACTGCGTGCTGCGGCTCGACGACCACTTCCTGCTGCGGCTGTACGACGGCGACGAATCACTGGTCGGGCTGGCCATCCACGTGCAGGACATGCTGGCGCGATTGCGCGCCGGCCAGCGCATCGACCGTCCGTTCGGCGCCGACTTCCAACTGGGGCACCCACTGGTGCATGAACTGTCCGTCTACTTCTCTCACGCCGTGGAAACCGCGCTCGACGTCGAGATTCCCTGCGCCGAAACGGACTTTCTCGCCCTGCACCTCGGCTCCCGCCTCCAGCAGCTCATGGACGCCGAGCAGCAGGTGACGATCACACTCGTGGTGCCCCGATTCGGGTCCGTGGCCGACGATGCGGTGCGCAGGCTGAATGAAGGATTGCACGGGCTGGCCGTCGTCGAGCGCCTCGTCACCGAGATAGACCCGGAGGTCTCCCGCAGGCCCAGCGACGTCGTCGTCACCGCGGTTGACCTCGACGTCGACCCCTCCGTTCCGGTGGTCCGCATCAGCCCGCTGTGCACCCGGAGTGAGGTCGACGCCGTGCGGCAGGCGGTCCTGGAGGAGCGGCAGCGGGCCCAGCGGCACCAGGTCTGGTCCGCGCTGGTCGCCTTCACCGACGAGCGCCTGTTCGTGCACACCGAGACCCGGCTCAACCGTGACGAGGCCCTGCGCACCTGCCACTCGCTGCTGGTCCGCCAGGCCGCCGTCGACGACCAGTACCTCGCGGATGTGCTCGATCGTGAGCGGCGCGCCTCGACGGCGTTCGGGGGGCGGTTCGCCATGCCGCACTCGTTGTACATGGACGCCGCCCGCACCGCTCTGGCCGTGCTGACGTGCACCCGGCCGATCCCGTGGGGGGACCATGAGATCAACCTCGTCATCATGATGGCCGTCAGCCACCGGGACCGCGCCGTCTTCCGGGATGTGCTCGACGAGTTGGTGCGCATTCTGTCCGACCCCGCGGGAGTCGACGCACTCATTGGCGCCGGGACAAGCTACAGCCGCCTAATGGAGGCACTGCGAGAACTGGTGATCGGCTGACGGTCGTGGTCAGGCCCGATCGGCACGGGCGGTGATGCGGGCGGAGGCGGCTTCTCAATGGTTTTCCGGCCCCCGGAAGATTTCCTGGTGGAGCGCGGGTGCCAAGCTGCGCAGACTTGATCACGTCATGCTTCTAGGTCCAATGGAGGAACAATGGCAGACGACATCCGGGTTCTCCTCGTTTGCGGCACCGGCGCCAGCAGCGGGTTCATGGCGGCGAACATGCGCAAGGCGGTCGCCGCACACGGCTACAACATCAAGGTGACCGCCCGCTCCGAGAGCGAGATCGAGAACTTCATCAACGAAACCGACGTCGTCATGATCGGACCACACCTGTCCTACGTGTTCGACGACATCGACTCATTCGTGGGGGACGCCGACGTCACGGCGATCCTCATGCGTCCGGAGTACTACTCCTCGCTCGACGGTGAGGCAGCGATTCAGCATCTGGTCGACGTGCTCAATGAGGACGCCTGATGGACGCCCTCATCCACTGGCTGGAGACCAGTTTCTCCCCGCGCATGGCCAAGGTGAACAACAACGTCTGGATCGTGTCCATCAAGGACGCGATCATGCAGGTGCTGCCGTTCATCCTCGTCGGCTCCGTGTTCGCCATGCTCGCGATCCTCAACGACTACTTCCCGTCACTGCCCAGCTTCTGGACGCCGTACGGCTGGACCATGGGCATGCTGTCCCTCCTGGTGAGCTTCCTCATCCCCTTCAACCTGATGGAGAAGCGCAACTTCCGTAAGCAGCGGCTAATTGCCGGGGGCTGCGGCACCATACTGTTCCTCATCATCATCACCCCGCAGGTGGTGCAGGACGGGGAACCGGGATTCGGCCACTCGGCCCTGGGAGCGGGCGGCATGTTCATCGCCATTCTGGCGGGCGTGGTAACCGGCGCCATCATGTCCCTGTTCGGCCGGTTCACCCTGTTCAAGGACGACTCCGTCATCCCCGAGTTCGTGCGGGCCTGGTTCGACGCGATGATCCCGGTTGCACTGGTGGTCACGCTCGGATGGGTGTGCGTGGACCTGCTGGGGCTGGACGTCTACAACGCGGTGCTGGCGGTGTTCCGCCCGCTCGCGGGCGTCATTGAATCGCCGTGGGGCTTCCCACTGATGTGCTTCATCTACTGCTTCCTGTACTCCATGGGCATCTCCACATGGGTGCTCACCCCCGTCACCACCCCGGTGCTCCTGGCCGCCATTCAGGCGAATATGGCCGGTACCGCGCAGAATCTGGTCACCTCCACGATGCTGTTCTCCACCTACCTCTGGTTCGGCGGAATCGGCAATACGATGGCGCTCGTAATCATGATGGCCCGTTCCAAGTCGACCCGGTTGAAGGCTCTGGGAAGGGCCTGCATTCCACCGATGATTGCCAACATCAATGAGCCGGTGGTATTCGGGGCGATCGCCTGGAATCCGGTGCTCATGATCGCCATGTGGCTGCAAGGCGTGATCCCGCCGATCATCATCTGGCTGTTCACCAAAACGATCCACTTCGCGCCGATCCCGATGAACCAGTTCGAGCTCTGGTACACCCCCTACCCGTTGGCGACCTGGATCACGACTCGGTCCCTGACCGCCATGATTCTCATGCTCGCCGTCTTCGCCGTCTCCGCGGTCATCTGGTACCCGTTCTTCAAGGCTTACGAGCACCAGTCCCTATTGAAGGAGGCCGGCGCGGCGCAGGCCGGCGCGGCGCAGGCCGGCGCCAGGAGAGACGAGGCGCCCACGCCGTCGTCGTCCCGCGTATCCCGGCCGGCCCCTAAGGCGCAGGCAACCCGCGTCACCAAGGCCGAGGAACCTTTACCTGCCACCGCCGCCGCGGAAACGGCGCACTCCGGCGTGCGGCGGGGTACCAGGAGACTGACCGTTACGAGCAGCAAACCCCGGCCCGAAGGAGACTGAGCCATGGATCAGAGCATCATCGACGCCTCCATGCACATACTCATCCACTCCGGCGATGCGCGCCGAGAAACCTACCGGGCCGTGGAGGCCATGGAACGCTCGGACTTCACCGAGGCCACCGCGCTTCTGGACGCCGCCGACGGGTGCATCCGCCAGGCCCACCAGGTCCACACCACGCTTATTCAACAGGAGGCCGATGGTGAGCAGCTCGCCTATGCCGCTCTGTTCTCCCATGCGCAAGACACCCTCATGACCGCCTATAGCGAATTGCGGCTGGTGCGCAGGATCCTTCCCGTATTCCGCTCCCAGGATGAGCGCATCCGCGCGCTGGAGACCGCACTGGAGACAAGGAATGAATGAAATGACTGGCAGTAAGACCGATGCGCTCGATGTACCCGCCGGCTTCCCCAAGGACTTCCTCTGGGGTGGCGCCATCGCCGCGAACCAGGCGGAGGGCGCCTGGCAGGAGGACGGCAAGGGCTGGTGCCTGGCCGACATCAACCTCTACCGGGGTGACCTGCCGCCCGAGAAACGCTCCAACAAGGAGATGACGACCGACCAGGTGCGTTTCCACATGCGCGATACCGCAGGCCGCTATCCCAAGCGCGACGGCATCGACTTCTATCACACCTACGCCGACGACCTGCAACTGCTGGCCGGCACGGGCATGAACGCCTTCCGCACCTCAATCAACTGGGCCCGAATCTTCCCCAACGGGGACGACGCCGAACCCAACGAGGAGGGGCTGGCCTTCTACGAGCGACTCATCGACGAGATCCGCGCCCAGGGTATGGAACCGGTCATCACCCTGTCTCACTACGAGATGCCGGTGAACCTGACCCTGTCCTACACCGGATGGTACAGCCGGGAGACCATCGACTTCTTCGTGCGTTACTGCGAGGCGGTGATGCGACGTCTGGCCGGGAAGGTGCGCTATTGGATCGTCGTCAACCAGATCAACCTGATCACCCACGAGTCCTTCAACCACCTGGGCGTTGCCGCGGACAAGGTGGACAACCTGGAGCAGGCCAAATACCAGGCCGTCCACAATGAAATGGTGGCGGCCGCCAAGGTCACCTCGCTCGGGCACGCAATCGACCCGGACTTCGAGTTCGGCGTCATGCTGTGCCACGGAAACGCCGAGCCGGCCACCTGCAAGCCCGAGGACGTGCTGGCCGCGCTGCAGCAGAACCAGATGGAGTACTTCTTCTCCGACGTGGCCCTGCGCGGCGAATACCCCGGCTATGCCAAGCGGCGGTTGCGCGATCTGGGCATCTGCGTCGAATTCGGCCCGGGGGACGCCCAGGCCCTGCGCGACGGTGTAGCGGACTTCATGAGCTTCTCCTACTACTACACCCGGATCATTGACGCCGAGGCCTGGGCGGGTGGGGACACGGACGGCTTCGCCAACCCGCATCTGCAGGCCTCCGAATGGGGGTGGGCGATCAACCCGACCGGGCTCCGGGTGGCGCTGAATGACTATTGGGACCGCTACCAGAAACCGATCATGATCACCGAGAACGGGCTCGGCTCTAGGGATGTGCTGGAGGCCGATGGCACCGTGCACGATCCCTACCGCATCGACTACCTGCGCCGTCACCTGGAGGCCATGCGGGAGGCGATCGCGGACGGGGTGGATCTGCGCGGCTACTTCGCCTGGGGTCCGATCGACATCGTCTCCTGCTCGTCCTCGGAGATGTCCAAGCGATACGGGTTCATCTACGTCGACCTGGACGACCACGGCCGAGGAACCGGGCGGCGCATTCCCAAGGACTCCTACGCGTGGTACCGGCGGGTGATAGCGAGCAACGGGGAGGATCTCGGCTGAAATCCTCCTGCTCGGGCGGCGGGCGCGACTGGACGTGTGACCGGGCGCGCCCGCCACTTCCGCCGACCTCGGCGGATACTTCTACCGACTTCGACACGTAACGGGCTCTTCCGGTTTGGGGATGTGGTGGTTCGCCGGCCGGGTGGGGTGGCGTGCCGAGACCGGCACACGTGACACGCCGAGACCGGCACTTGTGACATTCCGAGGTGATGGCGCCTTGATGTCCGCGGTGGATCTGACACGACGGTTCGTACACTGGCGCGACGGTTCGTACGTTGTGATCGACGATTCGTACCCTCTCGTGACGGTTCGGCACCCAGAGGTACGTACCGTCGTCGGAAGTGCCGAAGCGTGGGTGCCAAGTGCCGAACCGTCATGCGAAGTGACGAACCGTCACCCGGAGTGCACAGGCGAACACGCCAGATCCGCGCCTGCGCAGCGGCGCACGCGCGCCCAGGCGCGGCACCAGAAGCACTGAGAATCACCGGCAGGCGCCGTCAACGGCCACCGACCCGGTCCAATACCCGCATGATCCCAACGATTCCAACGAATCCTCCCCGCAAGCCAACACCGCCCGCCCGACAACACCTCCGGCCCGGCGAAACGACCTCATCAACCCCAAACCCTCCCGAATGCGGAGGGCCTCGGGACGGCGGGGTCATATTCGGCAGACCCGGTACCCATCGACAACAACCACCACTCCGCAACCCCGACCCCAACCACCACACCCACAAACCGCAAGAGCCGCGTAACTTCCGCCGACCTCGGTGAGGGAGCGCACTCGGGTGGGATGGCCACGCCGGCGGAATACCTCATCGGCTAGGACGGTTGTCCCAGGCACCGGCGGTGCGGGATGCGCCGCCGGGGGACGGCTGGACCGCAGTCGTCCGCACAGCCGCACGATCGCACGACCGCGTGCTCGGCGGACAACACCACCAGCCACCTGAGAACTCGGAAGGAAGCCTCATGGCCCCCAAAGACATCACCGGCGCAGAGTTCAACCAGACCGTACGCGGCGAGGGCATCACCCTCGTCGACTTCTGGGCCTCCTGGTGCGGCCCGTGCCGCCGCTTCGCGCCGGTATTCGAGAAGGCCGCGGAGAACAACCCGGACATCACCTTCGCCAAGGTCGACACCGACGCCGAACGTGATCTAGCCGGCGCCCTGGGCATCTCCTCGATCCCCACGCTGATGGTCTTCCGCGACGACGTGCTCGTCTACCGCGAGCCCGGCGCCCTGCCCGCCTCCGCGCTGGACTCCCTGATCACCCAGGTCCGCGAACTGGACATGGACGAGATCAAGCGCAAGATCGCCGAGGAAGAGGCCGCCGCCCCTGCCGAGGCCTGACCGGCCCGCACCAAGCCCCGGGCAGCCGCCCGGGTGCGCGCTGCCTCCTGCGGATTGAAACCGCCTGGAATGCCGCTGTACAACCGCCCGACGACGTCGCCTCAAGTCGCGTCGTCGGGCGGTTTTTTCAACGCTCTGGGCATTGCGGATCCGCTCAGGTTTCCTCACGAGCGATAAGCCCTACCGTTCGAACCGTCGCGATTGTAAACTTCAAGCCATGAGCAAGCACCAAGTCAAGAACCCAGCCGTCATCCCCGCCTTCACCGCCTCCGAGTCCCTCGCCGCCGACCTGCAGCGCGCCCTGGTGGACATCACCGCGCTCAGCCTCGTCGGCAAGCAGGTCCACTGGAACCTGGTCGGTCCCAACTTCCGCGACCTGCACCTGAACCTGGACGAGGTCGTCGACATCGCCCGCGAGGGCTCCGACGAGCTCGCCGAGCGCATGCGCGCCATCAACGCCTTCCCCGACGGCCGCCCCGGCACCGTCGCCTCGCAGACCACCGTCCCGGAGGCGCCCGAGGGAGCCGTCATCACCGCCGACGCCGTGGACTACATCGTGTCCGCCATCAACGCCGTGGTCACCACTCTGCGTGACATCCACGACGCCGTCGACGAGGCCGACCCCTCCTCCTCCGGCATCCTGGAGGACTACACCCAGCGCCTGGAGCAGCAGAGCTGGTTCCTGTCCGCTCAGAACTACTCCGCCAACTGATCCGGGCTGCGGCGCGAGCCACCGCCAATCGCGCGGCGCCGCGCCTAACCTGAGCGCATGCCGCACGCCCCAACCGCCGACGTCGCCCGCCTGCAACGCCTCACCCGGTACTTCGCCACCGAGGCCGTCCAGGCCGGCGACGTCGCCGCATTCCCGCCGCCCGCCGCCCTCGCCGAGCTCCCGCCCGTGGAGCTGCGGCGGCTGCTGGACGGGCTGCTCACCATCCGCCCGCCCCGCGAGATCCCCGACGACGACGTCCGGGAGGACCTGGACGAGATGCTCGCCGCCGAGGCCGCCCAGCGCGTGCACGACGCCGGTGCCCCCGACGCCCTGAGCCTGCCCACCCTGGCCGCCACTCACGGGGTGACCGGCAGGCTCGGCGAGCACGTCGCCCTGTGGCGCGGCGACCTGACCACCCTGCGCGCCGGCGCGATCGTCAACGCCGCCAACGCGCAGCTGCTGGGCTGCTTCGTCCCCGGGCACACCTGCATCGACAACGTGATCCACGCCGTCGCCGGGCCCTGCCTGCGCGCCGAATGCGCCGCCTACATGGACGCCCGCGACGGCCGCCCGGAGGAGACCGGCCGCGCGCTGCTCACCGCCGGCTACCACCTGCCCGCCGCGCACGTGGTTCACACCGTCGGCCCGATCGTCGACGGCGGCCACCCCACCGACGCCGACCGCGCCCTGCTGGCCTCCAGCTACCGGAGCGTGTTGGACGCGGTGGACGACGCCGGCCTGGACTCCGTGGGCCTGTGCTCGGTGTCCACCGGTGTCTTCGGCTACCCCAAGGACGAGGCCGCACCGCTGGTGCTCGACACCCTCGATGACTGGCTGCGCGGCCACCCCGAATCCGAGTTGCGGATCGTCATCTGCGCCTTCGCCGACGTCGACGTCGCCGCCTACGAGGCCGCGCTCGCCGGCCGGGGCGGGAGCGGGGCTCAGCACTCGTAGGGGCCGGGCATGAGCACCCAGGCGGTTACGTAGACGACCCACATCGGGCCCGGCAGCACCGCCAGGGCCAGCGTTGCCAGCCGCACCAGCGTGGGGTTCACGCCCCAGTACTCGGCCAGTCCGCCGCACACGCCCGCCACCATGCGCCGGTAGGACCGCCGCGGCAGCCGTGCGCGCCACGACTCGGTGCGCTGAGAGAAGTACGGTTCGTGGCCGTAGGGATCGGTCGGACGCTGCTGTGTCATGTTGTCAGCCTGCCCGCCCCGGAACGATTCCGGTATCCGGGACCATCCCGATGCCACCCCGGTTTTGGCAGCTCGGTGGACCCCTTAGGCGCGGTTGGACCGCCCACACGCGGTTGGACCCCTGTAGCCGGCGGCTACCGCGGTCCACCGGGGGAATAGGGGTCCACCGGGGGAATAGCGGTCCAACTGGCTTTAGTTGGGGCGCGCGGAGGCCGCCGCCCGGGCGGCCGCCGGTGCCGCCGCCGCGATGCGCTCTACCTCGGCGTCGCCGTGCGCGGTCGAAACGAACCAGGCCTCGAACACGCTCGGCGGCAGCGCCACCCCGGCGTCGAGGAAGGCGTGGAAGAACGGGGCGAAGCGCCACGTCTCCTGGGCGCGGGCGGCGTCATAGTCGCGTACGCCCTCCGCGGCGGCCGCGGGGCCGAACATGATCGAGAACAGCGAGCCGGAGTACTGCACCCGGTGCGGCACCCCCTCATCCTCCAGGGCGGCGCCGACGATCGCCCCGATCTCGCGGGCGCGGTGCGCGACCGTGGAGTACACGCCATCATCGGCCAGGGCGAGTGTGGCCAGGCCGGCGGCCGTCGCCAGCGGATTCCCGGACAGGGTGCCCGCCTGATAGACGGGACCGAGCGGCGCCAGCAACTCCATCACCTCGGCGCGGCCGCCCACGGCCGCCAGCGGCATGCCGCCCCCGATCACCTTCCCGAAGGTGAACAGGTCCGGCACCCAGGCCGCCCGCTCGCGCCAGTTGGCGTCGTTCCCGTCCGGACCGCCGGGCCAGGAGGGTGAGGGCTGCGTGCGAGCACCCGGATCGACCACCTCCGCCTCCCAGCCGTCGACCGCCTCCAGGCCCCAGAATCCCGCCGGGCCCACCCGGAAGCCGGAGAGCACCTCGTCGGCGATCATCAGGGCGCCGTGCTCCGCCGTCACCCGGCGGATGGCCGCGTTGAAGCCGGGCGCGGGCGGAACCACGCCCATATTCGCCGGCGCCGGCTCGGTGATGACCGCGGCGATCTCCTCCCCGCGGGCGGCGAAGCAAGTCTCCAGGGCGTCCACGTCGTTGTACGGCAGGACCAGCGTTTGCGCGGCCACCGCCTCCGGCACTCCGGCAGAACCCGGAAGCCCGCCCGTGGCCACGCCCGAGCCGGCCGCCGACAGCAGACCGTCGCTGTGACCGTGGTAGCAGCCGGCGAACTTCACCACCAGGTCGCGGCCCGTGGCGCCGCGTGCCAGCCGCACCGCGGTCATGGTCGCCTCGGTGCCGGTGGACACCAGCCGCAGCCGCTCCACCGGCGGCACCCGGCGCCGCACCGCCTCGGCCAACGCGGTCTCCGCGGCAGTGGGCGCCCCGAAGGACAGTCCCCGGACGGCAGCCGCCTGCACCGCCGCCACCACCTCCGGATGGGCGTGGCCGAGCAGCGCCGGCCCCCAGGAACCGACCAGGTCCACGTACTCGCGCCCCTCGGCGTCAGTAACGCGCGCGCCGCGGGCGCTGGTGATGAAGGCGGGCGTGCCGCCCACCGAGCCGAAGGCGCGCACCGGGGAGTCCACGCCGCCGGGGATCACGGCGTGGGCGGCGGCGAACAGGTCGGCATTGGTGGCTGACGGCATATGGGCTCCTGAGCTGGTTGCGGTCTAGGTCGGTTGCCTGGCGGCAGCCTACGGCCTTATTTGGCTCCGCCAAGATGATGAAACTGTCCATCGGTGACCACTTTGAGCCAGTGATCCGCAATGGATCGCGGCAATAATGGCTTAATTCCGGGGAAAACGTGCTCGCTGCCGGGGGTGCGCCCGCGGCCGAATCGTCAAAGTGGGCACCGATGGACACTTTCACCGCTGCGCGTGCAGTCGCTCGGCCACCTCGCGCGCCCAGTAGGTCAGCACGCAGTCCGCGCCGGCGCGCACGATCCCCAGCAGCGACTCCATGATGACGCGCTCGCGGTCGATCCAGCCGTTGGCGGCGGCCGCCTCCACCATCGCGTACTCGCCGCTGACCTGGTAGGCGGCCACCGGCACCGGGCTGGCCGCGGCCACGTCCGCCAGCACGTCCAGGTAGGGGCCGGCCGGCTTGACCATCACCACGTCGGCGCCCTGCTCCACATCCAGCAGCACCTCCCGCAGCCCCTCGCGGCGGTTGGCGGGATCCTGCTGGTAGGTGCGCCGATCACCCTTGAGGGTGGAGCCGACCGCCTCCCGGAACGGCCCGAAGTAGGCGGAGGCGTACTTGGCCGAGTAGGCCAGGATGGTGACGTCGTCATGTCCGGTGGCGTCCAGGGCGGCGCGGATCGCCGCCACCTGCCCGTCCATCATGCCGGAGGGGGAGACCATGTGCGCCCCGGCCTCCGCCTGGGAGACGGCCATCGCCTGGTAGAGGGCGAGCGTGGAGTCGTTGTCGATCTCACCGGCGCGGGGGTCCCCGTCGGGCCGCACCAGACCGCAGTGGCCGTGGGAGGTGAACTCGTCCAGGCAGGTGTCGGCGCACACCACCAGCGCATCCCCGACCTCCGCGCGCACCGCGGCCACCGCCCGGTTGAGGATGCCGTCCTCGGCCCACGCCTGTGAGCCGGTCGCGTCGCGCGTGGCGGGCACCCCGAACAGGTCGATGGCGCCCACGCCCGCCTCGGCGCAGGCGGCGGCCTCCCGCCGGATCGAGTCCAGCGTGTGCTGGACGACGCCGGGCATGGCACCGATCGGGGTGGGCTCACCGATGTCCTCGCGTACGAAGGCCGGCAGGATCAGCTGGGCGGGGTCGATGCGGGTCTCGGCCACCAGCCCGCGCAGGGCCGGCGTGCGCCGCAGGCGCCGGGGGCGGACGGTCGGGATGGCGGGTGCGGGCACGCCCCGCGAGGTGAGCAGGTCGGCGGCCGGGGAGGTGGCGGGGTTGCGCGGGTCGGGCAGGGGCAAGGTGGATGTTGTCTGGGTCATTGCAGCAGCCTCCTCAGGCATGCGGGCGAGTGGTGGAGGATGTGATTTCAGTGTGGTGGATCCGGCAGCGTCGTGGCTAAGGCGTCGCGGATCGCCTCCGGGGTCGGGCGGGCCGCCACCGCGTCCACGCGCACTCCGGCAGCGCGCGCGGCCGCGGCGGTCGGGGCACCGATGGCGACCACACGCGTGGCGGGCGGAGGCGGCCCGACCAGGCCGAGCAGAGCCCTTGTGGAGGAGCCGGCCACCAGCACCACCGCGTCAAAACCGCCGCCCGCCCACTCGGCGGCGAACCCCTCCGGCAGGTCGACGATGCGGACCGGCTCCATGGTGTAGGCGGGCACGGCATCGACCTGCCAGCCGGCCGCGGCCAGGCCTTCCCGCAATACGGGTGAGGACAGCGCCGAACCCGGCAGCAGCAGGCGGCGACCGGATGCGCCCGCCGCGCGGCCGGGGCCCCGGCTCAACTGGGGCAGCTCCAGCAGGGCGGCACCACTGCCCGCAGCGATGAGGTCGGGCTCGCGACCCAGTTGCTCCCGCACGGCTTGGGCCGTGCCCGCCCCGACGACGGCGAGTCCGGTGTGCATGGGCGCGTTGCTCGGCCGCCCGGTGTCACCGGGGGACAGGGCCGCGTCGTCGGCCTTCGCGCGGGCAGGGGTCTTTTCACGGCCGCTCAAGGAGCCCAGGGCGAAGAAGTCCAGGGTGCGCGCCGAGGTCAGCACCACCCAGGCGTAGCGGCCGGCCGCCAGCTGTGCGGCGGCGCGCATGCGGGGCTCGGCCGGCCCGGCGACGGCGCGGGTGACTCCCACGCACAGCACCCGCGCGCCCGCAGCCACCAGTGCGGCGGCGATGGCGTCGCCGGGCTTGGCGCGCGGCAACAGGACGCGCCGCCCGGCCAGAGGGGTGGTTGCGGAGCCCGGCGCGGCGGTCTCCGGGCTCATGGCGCCTCCCGGCGGCCGCGGTCGGGCAGGCTCGCGTGCAGGTCGACCAGCTGTGCGGCGCCCGCCGACAGCAGTGCCTCGGCCACCGCCTCCCCGAGCCCGGCGGGCTCCGCCTGGTCTCCGACTGCCGACTCCCGCAGCAGTCGCGTCCCATCCGCCGCGGCGACGACGGCGTCCAGTCGCAGCCCGCTGCTGCCGTCGGCGCGCGGCGCGGGCACGGCCACCGCCCCCACCGGTGCGGCGCAGCCCGCCTCCAGGCGCCGCATGAGGGCCCGCTCGGCGGCCACCGCCGCATGGGTGACCGGATCGTCCAACTCGGCCAGGGCGGCGGCCAGCGCCGCGGCCAGGCCCGGGTCGCGGCCGGCTCCGCTCACAAGGGGTTCCACGCCGGCTGCGACGCCGCTCGGGTCTGCTCCGGCCCCGGCTTCGTCCCGCGTCTCCAGGGCCAGCGCGCCCTGCGCGGGTGCCGGCACCATGATGGGCGCCGGGTCGGCCGGGTCAACGACGCCCGTTCCCGCAATTTCGGTCTGGGGCAGCGCGAGCGGCTGGGTCGCGTAGCCGTCCAGACCCAGGCGGCGCAGACCCGCCAGCGCCAGCACCACGGCGTCCAGGTCGGGTTCGCGCACCGCGCCGAGTGGGCCGTCCGCACCCACCACCGCTCCAACCACCCGCGACAGCCGCGTGGGCACGTTCCCGCGCACGGGCACAACCTCCAGGTCGGGGCGCACGGCCAACAACTGTGCGCCGCGCCGCGGCGAACCGGTGCCGACTCGCGCCCCACGGGGCAGGTCCGCGAGGGTGCGCCCGTCCGCCGTGCACAGGGCGTCACGCGGGTCCTCGCGGGCCGGCACCGCCGCCATGCGCAGGCCCGGCACCGCGGCGGTGGGCAGGTCCTTGCAGGAGTGCACCGCCAGGTCGCAGACGCCCGCCAGCAGCGCCTCACGCAGCGCCGCCGCAAACACGCCTACGCCGCCCAGCCGCGTCAGCGGGGTGGCGTCCACGTCACCGCGGGTGCGGATTTGGACCAGCTCCACCTCCAGGTCGGCGCCGATCCGCCGGGAGGCCGCGGCCAGCGCCCGCGCCACCTGGGTGGACTGGGCGACCGCCAGCGCCGAGCCGCGGGTGCCCAGGCGCACCGTCCGCGCCGCCGGCACACCCGCCCCGATCGTGGTGCCGGCGTTCATACGCGCCCCTCCGGTGTGACGACGCGGCTCGTACTGTCCGCTCCCGCGAGCGCGGCCGCCTGCTCCCGGGCGTGGGCGACGACGGCGGCGATACCCGTCCCGGCCACCCACGCCCCGGTGACCGCCAAGCCCTCCAGCGGGGCGACCTCGGCCAGCAGGCGCCGGGTGCGCTCGCGGTAGGCGGGTGTCACCGGCGGCAGCGTCCCGTCCCAGCGCACCAGCATCGAGTCGATCACGTCGGCCCGGGGAATGCGCACCCCGGTCAGCACGGCGACGTCGTTGAGAACATCGTCCAGTTCCACCTGCGGGCGCGGCTCACCCGGCCGCCCGTAGGACAGCCGCAGCGCATGTACCTCGTCCTGCTCGGGGGCCGCCCCGCCGTGCAGGCGCCGCAGCTCCTCCCCGATCCACGGCCACTTGACCGACAGGTGCGACAGCGCCTTCGCCCGCACCGGCACCTGCCCGGGCGCGGCCGGGGCCACCAGCAGGCCGGAGCCGACCGGCGCGCCCCTCAGCTCCGGGGCGCGAGCCACCAGGGTGAAGCGCGCGATCGGCGAGCCGACCGGCACCTCCAACGCGGTGTCCACGCCCGGCGCACCCGCCAGCAGCCGCAGCGCAGCAGTCGCCGAGCAGGCCAGCATCACCCGCCGTGTGCGCACCACCTGCTCCGGCCCGGCGGCCACCGGCTCGGCCGACGGCGTCGCCCCCCGGGTGGTGGGGGCGATCCCCACCTCCCAGCCGTCGTCGGCCGGGCGCAGCCACTGGGCGCCGGTGCGGGTGAGTACCCGCCCGCCTGCCGCCTCGATCGCCGCCCGCAGGGCGTCGGTCAGGCGGAACAGGCCGCCCGCGACCGTCACGTCCGCGGCGCCGCCGCCGCGCCGCCGGGCTCGCCGCCGCTCCAGCATTTCGCCGACGGCGGCCTGCAACGAGCCCAGCCGGGCGGTGGCCTGACGCAGGCCGGGCGCCACCGTGTCGGCGGCCAGGTCGGCCGGGTCGGCGGTGTGAATGCCGGCCACGATCGGCCGCACCAGCCGGTCCAACACCGCCTCGCCCATGCGGGTGCGCACGAATGCGGCCAGGTCGGCCGGGTCCTGCGGGGAAGTGCCCACCGATCCAGCGAGCTCGGCGTCGCGGGCCGCCCGGGCGGCCCCGTCGGCTCCGATGACGGCGACGACGTCGTCGGCCAGTGGATCGGCGGGAATGCCCAGGTAGGAGTCGCGCAGGAAGCGATGCAGGCGCCAGCCGCGCGCCGGGTCCGGCTCGGCGCCGGGTCCGGCGTCGGCGCCGCCAAGGGGCGGCAGGAACAGGCGTGCCCCGCCGCCTGAGGGCCCGACTACCTCCAGTCCGAGTGTGTCGACCATTTGTGTGATCGCGTCGCCGCGGATGACGAAGCCCTCCGCCCCCAGGTCCATGCGCACCCCGCCGATGGCGCCGCCGGCCACGAGCCCGCCGGTGTAACCGCGCGCCTCGATCAGCAGCGGCCGCAGCCCGGCGCGCGTCAGCTCCCAGGCGGCCGCCAGCCCGCCGATGCCGCCGCCGACCACCAGGGCGTCGTATGTGACCGGTGTCTGCTGCGAATAGCTCATGCCTGACCATCCCATCCCGCCAATGCGGTGCGTTCCCAACTCTGCGAGCCGTGCACGCGCGCCACCACCCGGGTGAGCACGTCCGGGTCCGTGTGCGGCGGCACCCCGTGGCCGAGGTTGAACACGTGGCCGGGCGCGGCCCGGCCCGCCTCCAGGCAGGCGTCCACGCCCCGCGCCAGCACCTGCCACGGGGCCCCCAGCAGCGCCGGGTCCAGGTTGCCCTGCACCGGGCGGTCCCCGACCTGCCGGCCGGCCTGAGCCAGGTCGGCGCACTGGTCCACGCCGACGGCGTCTGCCCCGGTGCGGTGCAGTTCGGGCAGGAGGTGGCCGGCGCGGGTGGCGAAGTGGATTGCGGGGGCCACCCGCCCGGTGGTGGGGGAGACCGCCTCGCGGGCAACGTCCAGGGCGAGTGCCGAGTAGGGGGCGACCTTTTCCCGGTAGTCGGCGGCGGGCAGGACACCGGCCCAGGAGTCGAACAGCTGCACGGCGGCCGCGCCCGCGCGCACCTGCGTGGCCATGAATGCGCCGGTCAGGTGCGCGGCCCAGGTCATGAGCCGGTCCCAGGCGTCCGGGTCGGCGTGCATGAGCGTGCGGGCGGCCAGGTGGTCGCGCGACGGGCACCCCTCGGCCAGGTAGGCGACCAGGGTGAACGGCGCCCCGCCGAAGCCGAGCAGCGGCGTCCAGCCGGCCCCGCCCCGCGATTCGGCCAGGCCCGCCCGGGCCCGGGGGGACAGTGCGCCCGGCGCGGAGTCGGCCGGCCGTTCTGGAGTGCCCAGTTCGGCTACGACGCCGCGGGCGGCCGCCTCCACGGCCGCCACCCCGGCGGCGCCGTCGAGCGCCACGCCGTCGGCGCCGGTTCCCGCCCGTTCGGCCTCCCCGTAGCGGCGGGACACCAGGCGGCGCACCTGGGCGGCGTCGCGCACCGGGGTGTCCAGCAAGGGGCCGACCCCGGGCTCGATGCGCACCTCCACGCCCGCCAGCCGCAGCGGCACCATGATGTCGGAGAAGAGGACGGCGGCGTCCACCCCGTGACGCCGCACCGGCTGCACGGTGGCCAGCGCCGCCAGCTCGGGCCGCAGGCACGCGTCCAGCATGGACGCCCCCGCCTGGGCGCGCAGCACCCGATACTCCGGCAGCGAGCGCCCCGCCTGCCGCATGAACCACACGGGTGTGCGCGTCGGCCGCCGGCCGGCCAGCGCCTCCAGCAGGGCCGGCCGGTGCTCATCGCCGCCGCGCGCCCCGGCGGAATTCCGCACGGAAATTGTCACGAAATGGTCCTCGTCCTCGCGGAAATGACGCGACGTGGCGTTGCTAAGCAACCCCTAACAAAATGGCTCGGCCGGTCGGTCGAACATTCCCGCAATCACTATTCTCGGCTGGAATGGCGCGGTTTCTCCCGTATCGGACGGGTCGTCGGAAAGGTTTTCTGACGGCCCGTCGGAATAGGGGGCGGCCGTGCCGGTGATAATTGTGCCCCGAACGGCATCCAATGCTTAACTACCACCCGCTGTGACGATTCATCTCCTCTCCGCCGACCACCGCACCCAGGGCCTCGACGCGGTCGCCCGCCTGGGCGCCACCGCCGCGCACCTCGGCCCCGACCTGATGGGCGCCGTCCCCGCGCTGCGCGGCGTCATCGTCCTGGGCACCTGCAACCGGCTCGCCCTCCTGCTCGACGCGCCCGAGGCCGTCGCCGCGGACGGCCTGCGCCGACAGGTGACGGACGGCCTGGCCCGGCGCGCGGATCTGCGCGCCGACGCCGTCGACCTGACCGCCTGGTGCGGCACGGACGCCGTCTCCCAGCTGTTCGCGACCGCCGCCGGACTGGAGTCCATGGTGGTGGGTGAGCGTGAGATCGCCGGGCAGCTGCGCCGCGCCATGCGGGTCGCCGCCGAGGAGGACACCCTGTCGACGGACCTCACCCGCGCCGTCGAGCACGCCTCCACGACCTCCCGCCGCGTCGCCCACGAGACCGGCCTGGCCGGTAACGGCCGCTCCGTCGTCGCCGTCGGTATCGACCTGGCGGCGCGCCACCTGCCGCCGCTGCCGGGCGTGCGGGTCCTGATCGTCGGCACCGGCGCCTATGCGGGCGCCACCGTCACCGCCCTGCGTCGCCGCTGTGTCACCGACATCGCCGTCTACTCCCGCTCCGACCGGGCGCAGGCCTTCGCCGTAGGCCGGGGCCTGCGGGCCGTCGCCGACGTCGAGCTCCCCGGTGCGCTGGAGGCGGCCGACCTGGTCATCACCTGCCGGGGCCTGGGTGCGCCCGTGCTCACCCGGCAGCTCGTGGCCCCCGCCGTCGCCGGGCGCGGGCGGGTCTCCGACGCCGCTGCCGCCGAGGCGACCGGCCGGCGCCCCCTGGTGGTGCTCGACCTGGCGCTGACCCGCGACGTGGAGGTGGCGGTCGGCTCCCTGCCCGGCGTGAAGCTGATCGACCTGCCCAGCGTGCAGCGCGCCGTGCCCGCGGCCGAGGCGCGGCAGGTCGACGCCGCCCGCCGCATCGTCGACGAGGAGACCGCCCTGTTCGAACGCATGCTGTGCGGCCGGCGCATGGACCCGGTCGTGTGCTCCCTGCGCAGTCACGTCGCGGAACTGGTGGAGGAGGAGGTCGCCCGCCTGCGCGTGGTCGACGGCCGTGTGGACGCCGGTGACGCCGCCCGCGCCCTGCACCACCTGGCCGCCCGCATGCTGCACCATCCCACGGTCGCCGCCCGCGCCGCCGCCGAGGCCGGCCGCGGCCAGGACTACCTCGACGCCCTCAACCTGCTGCTGGGTGTAGAAATCGCCGCGGACCTGCGCGAAGCCGCGACCCCGGGAGAGGCTCGATGAGCCCCACCGCCGTCGATCCGCTCGCCCCCTACGACGCCGTCCTGCTGCTGTCCTACGGCGGCCCCGAGGGCCCCGACGACGTACTGCCCTTCATGCGCAACGCCACCGCCGGCCGGGGCGTGCCCGACTCCCGGCTGCGCGAGGTCTCCGGCCACTACGGCCGCTGGGACGGCGTCTCCCCGATCAACGCCCGCAACGCCGAACTCCTGGATACGTTGCGCGCCGAGCTGGCCGCCCGCGGGAGCCGGGTGCCCGTGGTGATCGGCAACCGCAACTGGCACCCCTTCGTCTCCGAGGCCCTGCGCGAGCTCGCCGACGGCGGTGCCCGCCGCATCCTGGCCCTCACCACCGCCGCCTACGCCTCCTACTCCGGCTGCCGCCAGTACCGGGAGGACGTCGCCGGTGCGCTGGCGCTGCTGGCCGTCGGCGCCGACGGGGCCACCGGGCGCGGCCGGGAGGCGGACGCGGCCGCCCGCGTCGGCGGCGCCGGGGGCGGGCCGGTGGAGCTGGTGGTGGACAAGACCCGCCCCTTCTACAACACGCCGGGCATGCTGGCCGCCAACACCGACGCCATCGTCACCGCCTTCAACCAGTTGGTGGCCGACGGCGTGAGCGCCGACGGCATCCGGCTGGTGCTGGTCACCCACTCCATCCCGGAGTCCATGGAGCGCCTGTCCGCGCCCACCGCCGAGGAACGCGCCTCGGGAGGGAGTGCTATCGGAGGGGCCGGAGAGGTCTCCGAAGGCGTGGCGGGGCTGGCGGGAGCGCCGCGAGGAACGAGCGGCGCGGATGGTAGCCGAGGAGAGCTCTCCGGCCCCTCCCGCGAGTCCTGGGGGACCGGGGAGGCCCCCGAAGGCGTGGCGGGGCTGGCGGGAGCGCCGCGAGGAACGAGCGGCGCGGATGGTAGCCGAGGGGGGCTCCCCCACCCTTCCCTCCCTGAGCCCGGCGTTGCCGCGGACCTGTCCACCGAGATCTCCTACGTCGCCCAGCACG
Source organism: Actinomyces sp. Z5 (assembly GCF_003287795.1). Classification (NCBI taxonomy): domain Bacteria; kingdom Bacillati; phylum Actinomycetota; class Actinomycetes; order Actinomycetales; family Actinomycetaceae; genus Actinomyces; species Actinomyces sp. Z5. The sequence goes on along the minus strand of NZ_QMIN01000013.1, from coordinate 10,328 downwards.
AGCGCCTGGCCGCGGTGCTGCTGGACGCCGTCGCCGCCCGCCTGGGCAGGCGCCCGCAGGCGGACCTGGTCTACTGCTCCCGCTCCGGCCCGCCCCAGGCCCGCTGGCTGGAGCCCGACGTCAACGATCACCTCGAGGCACTGGCCGCCGGGCGCCTGACCGACGGGCGGGCTGTGGCGGTGCCGGCGGGCGTCGTCGTCGCCCCCATCGGCTTCGTGGCCGACCACATGGAGGTCGTTTTCGACCTGGACACCGAGGCCCGCGATACCGCCGCACACCTGGGCCTGCCCTACGTGCGCGCGGCCACGGCCGGCACGCACCCTGAGTTCGTGGCTTCCCTGGCCGACGTGCTCGCCGAGCGGGCCGCCGTCGCCCGGGGCGAGGACGTGCGCCCCGAGTCCACCACCGGCACCGGTCCCTTCCACACCGTCTGCCCTCCCACCTGCTGTCGGCCCGCCGCCCGGCCCGCCGGGCACCCGAGCGGAAAACACTCCCAAACCACCACCCACCAGTAATCGACGAAGGAGACACCATGAGCGACCACGAGAACTCTCACCCCGAAGTCGACTCCGGTCAGGGCGCCCCGCGCCTGCACCGTTTCGAGGATGAGGAGCGCCGCCCCTTCCACGACCCGCGCGACGCCGCCGAGGTCGACTTCGACGCCGTCAACAACAACAATCACTACGCCCTGTTCGCCGTCTACCGGTTGGCGGCGCCGCTGCCGCCGCTGGAGGACACGCGCCGTCGCCTGGTGGGGGAGTCCACCCACTTCGTGGACGTATCCGAGGTGACCACGCGCGGCTGGTACGACGTGGCCGGCTTCCGCTCCGACGCCGACCTGATGGTCTGGTGGCTCGACGACGACCCGGAGAAGCTGCAGGACGCCAACCACCGGCTGCGCGCCAGCGCCCTGGGCCGCTACCTGGAGCCGGTGTGGTCCTGCATGGGCCTGCACACGCCCGCCGAGTTCAACCGCAAGCACATCCCCGCCTGCTTCGGCGGTGTGGCGCCGCGCGATTGGTGCATGGTCTACCCCTTCGTGCGCAGCTACGACTGGTACCTGCTGGCGCCCGAGGAGCGCTCGCGGATCATGGCCGCCCACGGCCGCAACGGCTTCTCCAAGTACCCCGACGTCAAGGGCTCCACGCTCGCCGCCTTCGGCATGAGCGACTACGAGTGGGTGCTCGGCTTCGAGGCCGACTCCCTGGACCGCCTGGAAGGGGTCATCCACCGCCAGCGCTACACGGAGGCCCGCCTGCACGTGCGCGTGGACACCCCCTTCTACACCGGCTGCCGCGTCAGCCCCCACGAGTGGGCCGAACGCCAGCCCCGCGCATGAGCACCGCCACGCGCCCCCGCACCGCCCGGCCGGTGCGCATGCCGCACCACGACCCGGCGCAGCGCCCCATGCTGGTGACCTGGGAGTCCACCCGCGCCTGCCAGTTGGCCTGCCGCCACTGCCGGGCCGTCTCCCGGCCCCTGCGCGACCCCCGCGAGCTGACCACCGCCGAGGCCAAGGCCCTCATGGATGAGGCCGCCTCCTTCGGCAAGCCGGCGGTCATCTTCATCATCACCGGCGGGGACTGCTTCGAACGCCCCGACCTGGCTGAGCTGGTCGCCTACGGCAGTGGCCTGGGCCTGCACATGGCCGTGTCCCCCTCCGGCACGGACAAGCTGAATAAGCAGTCCCTGGCCCGCATTCAGGACGCGGGCGCCGGGGTCATCTCCCTGTCGCTCGACGGCGCCACCGCCGCCACCCACGATGCCTTCCGCGGCGTGGAGCGCACCTTCGACCGCACCGTCGCCGGCTGGCAGGCGGCCCGCGAACTGGGCATGAAGGTGCAGATCAACTCCGTCGTCGCCCGCCACAACGTCCACGAGCTGCCGGACATCGCCGCGCTCGTGCGCGAGTACGGGGCGATGACCTGGTCCGGGTTCCTGCTGGTGCCCACGGGCCGTGGGGTGGACCTGGGCAGCCTGGACGCCGCCGAGATCGAGGACGTGCTCAACATCTTCTACGACATGGGCGAGGCGGTGCCCGCCAAGACCACCGAGGGGCACCACTTCCGGCGCGTCTCCCTGCAGCGCTACGCGCTGGCGCAGCGGGGCATCGAGGGTGAGGACATGATCGCCGCCATGCACCTGGGGCCGCTGTATCGCAGCCTGCGGGAGCGGATCGTGGAGCTGGGCCTGGACCACGGCGAGCGGCGGCGTCGGCCCCCGATCACCGTCTCCAGTGGCAACGGCTTCATGTTCATCTCCCACATCGGCGACGTCACCCCCTCCGGCTTCCTGGAGAAGAGCGCCGGCAACGTGCGCGAGGCCTCCCTGACGGAGATCTACCGCAACAGCGAGGTCTTCACCGGGGTGCGGGACACCTCCCGGCTCAAGGGCAAGTGCGGGGCCTGCGAGTACAACCGTGTGTGCGGCGGCTCGCGGGCGCGGGCCTTCAACAGCACCGGGGACCTGCACGCGGAGGAGCCCCTGTGCGCCTACCAGCCCGGCTCCTTCCCCTACCCCGAGGACGTGAAGGCGCTGCTGAGCGCGCCCGCGCGTTCGGGACGACCCGCCTGAACGCATGCCGGTGCCGATGAGCGCGGGGGCGGGGGAGCCCGCTAGCTCGCGGACCTCGGTGCCTCGCGCACGCCTTCCCCGTCCATCACGAGCTTTTGCACCCTGGTGTGCGGCAATTTCCCACACACCAGGGTGCAAAAGCTCGTAGCAGAGGGCGGGGGCGCTATCGTGCGAAGGAGTCGGCCAAGGGCGGGAAGCCGGCCCAAGGACGGGAGGACGCATGCCCCTGGAACTCGTATTCGATCGCGTGGGCTTCGCCTACGGCGGCACACGCGAGCGCGTCATCTACCGGGACGTTGCCTGTCGGCTCGCGGCCGGGCGGCTGTACGCGGTGATGGGGCCCTCTGGTTCGGGTAAGACCACCCTGTTCCGCCTGATTACCGGCGAGCTCGAACCGGATACCGGAACGATCGAGCTGGCGGGCACCGGCGGTGCCCGGCGCGTGTCCCAGGTCTACCAGGACTACCGGCTGGTCCCGTACCTGACCGCGGTCGAGAACGTGAAACTGGCACAGGAGTTCGCCTCCGCGGGTGGCGGCGTCGGTACCTTCCCCGACGCCGCCGCACTGCTGGACAAGCTCGGGCTCGCCGGGCAGGCCAACGCCGCAGTGGGTAGCCTCTCGGGCGGTGAGCAGCAGCGGGTGGCCATCGCCCGCGCACTGGCTACCGCCCCGCAGGTCCTGCTCGCCGACGAGCCGACCGGCGCGGTCGACGAGCAGGCCACGAGGGAGATTGCCCGGCGCTTCGCCGACCTGGCCCACGACGACGGCCTGCTGGTGCTGGTAGCCACGCATGACCCGGTGGTGGCCGAGTATGCCGACGTGGTGCTGCGCATCCACGACCACGACCTCGTAGCCGAACCTTCCTCGGTGGGCGCCATGACGGGCGGGGCCCAGCGGTGACCCGTCTGCAGTTGCGGGTCATTACCCGCTCGGTGCGTGCGCATCCGGGACTGTTTGCCGCGGCACTGCTGCTATCCGGCGTGCTGGCGCTGTTCGGCTCCCTGCTGCTGAGCGGCAGGGCCACCTTCCTGGCCACGGTGGAGGCCGGGGCGCGCGCCGAATTCGGCGGCTACCGCTACCAGGTCAGCGGCGACAGCGACGAGCTGTCCGAGCGCATGCGCGCGCTGGCGGACGAAGGCCAGGCGGCGGCCGTGCTGCGCATCAGCGCAGCCCTGAGCGGGCCGCAGGCCGTCTCCGATGCGCAGGTGTCCGTGCTGAGTGGGCCCTCCCGCACCGGCGTGCTCGCGCAGGGCGTCTATCCGCGCGCCGACGGCGAGGCCTCCATTTCCGCAGAGGTCGCACGGCGCACGGGCCTGAGCGTGGGCGACCGCCTGGAATTGACTTCGGAGGATCTTCCCGAAGGCACAGCCGAGTACACGGTTACCGGCATTACCCGCAATCCCGCCGCGCCGGATGAGCCCACGGCCGTCGCGGTATCCGGCGAGGTCCTGGATGCCGGCGCGGCGATCTCCTCCTGGCTCAGTGACGCCGACCCGTGCGAACAGATCGGGGTGGGTAAGCAGTGTGGTAGCGGTGCGGTAACGGTAGCTGGGGTCGACTATGCCGTTCGGTCTGCCGTGCAGGAGGTCAGTTCCCGGCAACTGGCCGGGTTCCCGGTGCTGTTGGCGCTACTGCTGCTGAGCGCCGGCGCCGCCTGCGGCGCCGCCCTGGCCGCGGATCGGCCCCATGCCGGTCGCGTCGCCGGGGCGCTGCGGGCCGCGGGGGCGACGCCACAGCGTGCAACGGTGCTGGCCGGCGCGGGCATGCCGCTGACACTCCTTGTGGGCAGCGTTCTCGGGATCATCGCCGCCCAGGTGTCCCTCGGCGTCGGCCACGGGGCCATTGGCACGGCGCTAGGACAGTACTGGGACGGCTACCGTCCGGCATTGTGGCAGAGCGGAGGCCTGATCCTGGCCTGGCTGCTGCTCGCCGCCGCGGTGGGGGCACTGCCGGACCGGCTGCGCCGCTGGTCAGCCGACACCAGGGGTGCGGCCTGGCACCTACGCCCCGCTTACGGGGTGGCGCTGGGCGCGGTGGGCGTGATCGCGGCGGTGGTGCTCGTCTACCTGCGCGTCGCCGAGCCCCACCGCGTGCTGACCGGCCACATCCTGGGTGTGATCGTGGGGGCGCTGGCAGCCCCGGTGCTGCTGCTCAGCCTGCCGTGGCTGCGGCGCACGCCCACCGCGAGCACGGCCGTGCGCCACTGCCTCACGGTGGCACTGCCCGTGCTCATGGCCACCATGATGTTCACCGGCTTCGCCGCCTTCTACAGTGCGAGCCTCCACTTCGCTAACGGGACCGATGGGCGAGAGGATCAGACGCTGACGGTGGAGAGACTGACCGCGCAGGACGTCGCCGTGCTCACCGCCGCGTACCCGCAGGCCATGGAGTCGGCCATGGTATTCACCGAGTTGCGCGAGGACGAGCGGCAGCCGCGGGTGGCCCCGGTGGGAGAGTCGGACTGCACCGACGCCATGTGCTTCACCGCCCTGGGGCTCATTGCCCTCGCGCCTGAGGATGGGCCCGCCTCCGCGCTGGCCGGCACGGCGGCAGCCGAGTTGCTGGGCGGCGGTGCCGAAGACAGGGCGACGCGCGTCTTCTTCACTCCGGTCACGGACCAGGTGGAGGAGACCGCCGAGGTGACGGGGCTGTCCCCGTCGAATCTGCTGGACAGCCAGTGGCTGCCCGACGTGGTGCTCGCCGCCGACGACCCGCAGGTGGAGGCGCTGGGGCTGGAGCCATCGAACGTGCGCACGATCCACCTGCCGGAATTCGGCTCCCTGCCCGACGATGAGCGTGATGCCTTCCGCAGCGACGTCATCACCCGCGCCGGCTACGCCTTTGTAATCGAGCCGGACTCGCCGGAGCAGCGCCAGCTGATGCGGCAGGCCCTCGCCCTGCCGGTCGCGGCGAGCCTGGTGGCGGTGATCGGCCAGGGGCTGGCGGCGATCACCTTCCTGGGGCGGCTGCGGTCCGTGCGCCTGCAGGCGCGGGACTACGGCGTCGGCAGGCGCGGCCAGTGCGCCCTGGCGGTGCCACTGGGCCTGAGCGTGGTGGCGTGCACGACCGTGGCGGCTCTGCTCGGCCGCTTCGGGGCGCAACCTGCGCTGATAATGAACAATCCCCTGGTGACCGGCTCCTTCGGCTGGTGGTGGGCCATGCCCATCGCGGCGTCGGCGGCGGTGGCCGTCGGCCTGCTGGTGGCCGCGGCCCGCACGCCCCGCAGCCAGGGCGACGATTAAGCGGGCGCCTCGCACACGCCTTCCCTGTCCATTCAGAGCGCGTTGGCGGGGCTTGGCGAGGTGAGCCCGCTAGCTTGCGGACCTCGGCGCCTCGCGCACCTTGGCCAGCCATGGGCAGCGGCGTCGCAGTAGGTGCTCGAAGCGCGCATGCATGGTGATCACGGCCGCCGGGCAGTCGCGGCAGGCGCCCTCCAGGGCCACCTCGACGACGCCGTCGGCCACCTTCTGCACGGTGAAGGAGCCGCCGTGGGCCGCGGCGATCGCCCCCACCGTCCCGGCGGCGATCTCCCGGGCCGCCGCCTCCAGGGCCGCGTCCGGCCCCACCCCGACGGCGCCCGCCGCCGGCTCCCACGCCCCGGGCGCGCCGAGCGCGTTCACCAGGGCGGTGCGCACCCGGGCGCCGTCGTCCCGCCAGCTGCGGCCCTCGCCCAGGAGCGTGAGTACCGCCCCGGGCACCGCCTCAATGCCGGCCAGGGTGCCGTCGTCGAGCAGGGTCTGCAGCAGGCGCGGGGCGCGGGCCACGGTCCCGGAGAAGTCCAGCAGCCCGTCGGGGATCACCCAACGCAGCACGGCCGGGTCTGGGGTCGCCACGGGATGCGTGGGGACGACGCTCATGGCGGCTCCTTTCGGTGGGTTGGCGTGCGGCTGGACGATCCTGCCGTGCCGGATCGCTGCACCCTGGTCTCCCCGCGTACGGCTTACTCCGGTGCAAAGCGCAGGGTGGCGCTGCGTGATGGCGGCAAGAGTCGCATTTGTAGGTAGTTCGACAGTACCTGCTCACCACCAACGCGGAACGCCGCAGACAGACGCGCCTCGCGCAGTTCAGACACGTTCACGTGCTGCCAATCGATAGGGTGACCCGCACGTGTCGCGAGTCGGTCGATGTAGGCACTCTGTGAGCGGGTGTTGCCGTCGCGGAACGGATGACAGAATGTCAGCGTCCCCCAGCGATCCGCGAGCCTGTCAGCAAACTCCTTCTCTGGAAGACCTACCAGATAGTCTTCTTCCGCAAGCCGATCGAACAACGCATCAAGATACGGCTTGTAGAATTCCGATGGTGCGTACTGGAACGGCGTACCGCCCGCTCCAACCTCGTCTCCTACCTTCCGCAGTTCGCCCGCCCAATCCAGTACCGGGCTCATGAAACGCCGATGAATCGAGCGAAGATAATCAAGGTCGAGCCGATCAGGGATCGGCTCGAGCTGCAAAATCGCCCACTCCGCCGAGGCACTGATGTTCATCGCCCGATCGACACCGGCCTGCGTGATCAACCCAAGCTTGTTGCGGAGTACTCCTCCGCTTCCAGGGATCGTGTAGCGGTCGTCCTCAGCCACGGCCGGTAGCACACTCGTTCGCGCCAAGTTGCGCCAACGCATCCCGAACTTCTGCGCGCGCCGCCTCCGGCGACAGCTCGCCCGTCAGGATCCGGCGCGCGCGCCCCATGTCCTCCTCATCCGGGAAGTGACCAGCGAGCTGCTGGCCCTTCTCGATCAACGCGAGCGACTGCTCAACATCAACAATCGGGACAGTCTTGACAACCATCTCGAGGCTCCTCTCCTGCGCCCAGGCTACCGTCTTGAGTACAAGGGGTAAAGGACGAGTCCGGGCAGTTTCGGTGCGGCGGATGTGCGGCCTGGCCGCGCGGGCTGAACCGATCTCAGTACGTAGCTTCTACCGATCTCGGCGAGGGGGGCGGGGCCGGTGGCGCCGGTTCCGGGTCAAATGAGGGCGGCCACCACGGCGTGGGCGGCGGCCCCGGCCACCCACGCGAGCACGAACAGGTAGCCGTATGCGATCGCCGACCACTTCCAGGTGCCGGTCTCGCGGCGTATCGCCCCGGCGGTAGCCATGCACTGCATGGCGAAGACGAAGAAGGCCAGCACCGCCGCGACCGTCGCCGGGTTGAACAGGGGCTCGCCGGCGTGGGCCACCAGCGTGTCCTCGGAGTAGGTCATGGCCGCCAGCTGCGCACCCGGCTCCTCCGGGTCCCCGGCGGCGGCGATCTGCCCGAGTGTGGCCACCGCCGTCTCCCGGGCCACCAGGGACGACATGACCGCCACGTTGATCCGCCAGTCGAAGCCCAGCGGCTCGAACACCGGCTGAATCGCCTTGCCAATGGATGCCGCCAGCGAGGAGTCCATGGTGTAGCTGGTGCGTTGGGCGTCCAGCAGCGCCTGCAGCTCCTCGGGGTCGGTTACGACCGCGCCGTCGTCGTCCAGGACCGTGGAGGAGGCGGGGTCGGCCACGGCGGCGGCGATCGGCGCGCACTCGGCGCTGGTGTCGCAGTGGGCGGTGAACTCCGCCTCCGAGCGGGCGGGCACGTTCAGCCCCACCCACACCAGGATGGTGGCCGCCAGGATGATGGTGCCCGCCTTCTTCAGGAAGCCCTTGCATGCGTCCCACACCATTAGGGCCACCGTGCGGGCGCGCGGCAGCCGGTAGGGCGGCATCTCCATGTAGAAGGGCAGCAGCACGCCGTCCCGGTCGGTCAGGCGCTTGACCACCCGGGCGGCCAGCATGGCCGCGACCGCCCCCGCCAGGTACAGGCCGAACATGATCGTGCCCGCCGCCCCGAACGGGCCAATGCGCTGGCCGGGGTCGACCAGCAGGGAGATCATGATGATGTAGACGGGCAGGCGCGCCGAGCAGGTCATCAGCGGCGCCGCCAGCATGGTGGCCAGACGGTCCTTGGCGCTGGGCAGCGTGCGGGTGGCCATGATGCCGGGGATGGCGCACGCCAGCGACGACAGCAGCGCCACGAAGGCGCGCCCCTCCAACCCCGCCCGGCTCATCACCCGGTCCATGAGGAAAGCGGCGCGCGACATGTACCCCACGCCCTCCATCAGGGCGATCAGCAGGAACATGATGGCGATCTGCGGCAGGAACACCAGCACCCCGCCGACGCCGCCGATCACGCCGTCGGCCAGCAGCCCCGCCAGCAGCGGCGCGGGGGCGTCGAGCCAGGTGTGGACGGCGTCGGCCAGGAGCCCGAAGCCGGCCTCGATGGCGTCCTGGAAGGGAGCGGCCCAGGTGAAGATGGCCTGGAAGAAGGTGAACATGACCGCGAAGAACACCAGCGTGCCCCACAGCGGGTGCAGCAGCACCCGGTCGACGGCGGCGGTGCGTGAGTCGGGCACGGGGGCGGTGTAGTCGGCGGCGGCGAGGATCGATTCCACCCAGGAGGTGCGCTCCGGGCCGCTGGTCGGTGGCGCGATGGGGGCGCGCGACCAGTCACGCCAGGCGGCGAGCGTGCGGCGCAGCTGCGGGATGCCGGTGGTGCGGTTGCCGATCACCCGCACCGCGGGCACGCCGAGCGCGTTGCCCAACGCCTCGACGTCGAGCCGGCCGCCGCGGCGAGTCAGCTCGTCGGTCATGGTGACTGCGAGCGCGGTGGGCAGGCCCAGGGCGAGGGCCTGTGCGACGAAGCCCAGGGAGCGGGACAGGGTGGTGGCGTCGACGACGACCAGCAGCGCGTCGGGCGGGGCGACGTCGTGGCAGTGGCCGGTCAGGACGTCGTGCACGACCCGCTCGTCGGGGCTGATGGGCTCCAGTGAGTAGGCGCCCGGCAGGTCCTCCAGGGCGAGGGTGAGCGGGGCGGAGCCGGTCTCGGCGGCGGAGAGCTCCAGGGCACCCAGGGAGCGGGAGACCGTGACGCCCGGATAGTTGCCGGTCTTGGCGCGCAGGCCGGTGAGCGTGTTGTAGATGGAGGTCTTGCCCGCGTTGGGGGCGCCCGCCAGGGCGATGCGGGCGGCGGCGTCGACCGGGGCGGAGGACGCGGAACCGTGGCAGGAGGGTTCGTGGCAGGAGGGCATGTCGATGGGCGTACCTGTCTGGCCCGGGGCCGTTGTGGTTTCGACGGCGGTGCTCATACGGCGGTCTCCGGTGCGGCGGGTGCTTGTGAGGCGGGCTCCGATGGAGAAGCGGGCGCGGAGGCGGGCGCCAGGACCTCCACGGACACCAGTGCGGCGTCGCGCCGGCGCAGGCTGAGCTCATAGTCGGCGACGTGGTAGACGGTCGGGTCGCCCAGGGGGGCGCGGCGGCCCACTGCGACCTCGCGGCCGGGCTCGAAGCCGAGGTCCGCCAGCCGCCGGGCGAGGGCCTCGCCGCGATCGGCGGAGACGGCGGTGATGCGGGCGCGCGTGCCACGAGGCAGGGTGGGCAGGGAGACGACCGAGGCTGCGGGCCCAGATGATGTTGTGCTGGCCGTGGTCGGTGCGGCCATGTCTGGCTCCTTGGTCTTGGTGACGCTCACGGTGCGGGGCAGTAGGTGCCGATCGGCCGTGCTGACCGGGCGGGTCGCGGTGTCGAGCGGGCGCTGGCGCCCGCTTGCCGAGTCAAAGATAGGCTGAGGTAAGCATCAGCGGAAATCCTGTGACCGGGGCCATGCCTGGATGTGTGCCTGTAGGTAGCGCCGGGGATTTCGTTGTGGTGGCTGCTTTGGTGGTCTCGCGGTGAAATGTGGCGAGCGTCACGGGTATGGACCTGGCGTGGGTGTTATGGGGTCGTTACCG